>JAEORM010000117.1 GCA_016840905.1 Candidatus Gerdarchaeota archaeon
GAAACAAATATTTATGATGCTTCAATTTTTTATGCTTTCAAAGATGCTTTACGAAAGGAGCTAGATAATCAAATCTCCGTGAAGCAATATTTAAGCAGAGTAATAAAAGGCTCATCATTTGAAGGTTTAGCTGTTTATTCTAAGGATGGTTTACCAATCTATGATGCTGGCACCTTAACACCAGTAATAGAAATAGCTGCCAATGTGATGTTAAGTACTGTTAGTAGAATTTCAAGTGAGTTAGATCAAGATGATGAAGTTAGTTCAACAATATTACAAATGAAAAAGAATACTTTCATGATCTTCAAAGCTATCGATAAAAATAGTATTTTTGTTGGTATGAGCATTAAAAGACCCAAATTAGGTCAAATGTTGGTCGAAACTGATCAAATTGTAGAGATACTTCAAAAGGCAATACAATGATTAATCATGTGAATAAATGGTGCCTATTTCATCTTGCTTTGCTATAATAATTTCAGGAAAATCAATAGTTATATCTTCCATTATTTTTCTTCTAATATGGTTTAGTATTAAATTTTCAAGATTTTTCTTCCCAGTAATTATTATAGATAATTTCATCAATTGTGCAGCTAATAGAGCTTCATAGCTAACTTCTGCTACTAGAAGTGCATCAATATTTTGTTTATCTTTTATTTCAAAAATTTCAGATTCATTTGTTAGTTCATTCAAAATAGCGATTTTCTGTAAAGGCTGTTTATTGTAACCCAAATATCTGATGGGTTCATTTTCAAAAAGCTGCTGCAATACTTTTAGAAAATCATCAAAGACTATTTTATTTTTGCGTTCGCCTAATCGTCCTGAAAGAATTTTCTGTTTCCCCTTTCTACTCAAATAAATTTGTTCAAAAGGCTTTTTATATGGAAATTCTAGTAAATCAAAGAAATAATCAAATCCACCATTTTCTGATACTAACCACTGTTCAGCTAAAGTATAAACAGCTATTTTATTCTCAAGAATTATTTTCAATAAATCTAATTGTTCCTCTAATAGTTTACTATTAAAAGTCGAAATAAAAGTTGGTGGATAAATCGAAACTAACAAGTCTATTTTTTCTTGAGCTGCTTGAGCAACTACTTTCCTTGTAATACGTGAACAAATTAAACACTTTAAATTGGCTTTATTATTTTTAATACGATCAGTACTGATGAGAATTCCCATATCATCAAACTTACTATTTTTGCTTCTCTCACGGATTTTCTCTAAAGTTTTGATTAAAATGTTCATATTTAACTCACTCACAAGTACAGAAACATCATCGCTGAAATAGTTTCTCCATTAAACTGGTTTGAATATCTTTTCTTCCCATTTAAACTATATGTTTGATAGTGAGGGATTACCGAAAGAATTAGATAATCAAAAAAACATTTGTAAATTAAGTCTAAAAAGCTAAAAAGACTGAAAATTTATATGGAAAGAAGGAAAACAATACAATTTGTTAACAAAAAAGCTAACTCTGGATGTAAATTAAAAATGGCAAAAAATCCACTACATGACTTTTTCCAAGCAAAAAGTATGGCTATTTTTGGTGCGTCAGCATCTAAAGATAAACCTGGATATGTTATTGCAGAAAATTTCATAAACAACTTCGATGGGAAAACCTATCTGATCAATCCCAAAGGAGGAGAAATTTTAGGCAATCCAGTATATAAATCAGTTTTAGATGTAAAAGAACAAATAGATGCAGCAGTAATTATTGTTCCTGCACCATATGTTCCAGCATCAATGGAAGATTGCGCTAAGAAAGGTATAAAATCTGTTACAATTATTTCTGGCGGATTCAAAGAAATTGGTGAAGAAGGCAAGAAACTTCAAGAGAAAATTGATGAAATTGCTAAAAATCACGATATAAGAATAGTTGGCCCAAATTGCATAGGACTATTTTATCCTAAACGAGGTCTTGATATGGTCTTTCTCCCAGACGAAAAATTAAAACGACCTGGGGTTGGTAGTGTTTCTATACTCTCACAAAGTGGCGCATTTGGTTCAGCTTTTCTTGATATAATGGGATCATTAGGAAACGGTAAATATGTTTCAAAATTCGTAAGCTATGGAAATGCAGCTGATATAAATGAAGCTGATATCCTTGAGTATTTTGGTGAAGATCCTGAAACAAAAGTTATTCTTGCATATTTAGAAGGATTCAAAGATGGAAGACGATTTATTGAAATTGCTAGAAAAGTTTCATTAAAGAAACCTATAATTGCTATTAAAGCAAATAGAAATGAAGCTGGAGCTCAAGCAGTAGCTAGTCACACAGCATCCCTAGCAGCTAATGATGCTGTGACAGATTCTTTGTTAAGAGAAGCTGGGGTTATTCGTACATATACCTGGGATGAGTTATTTGATTGTATGAACGCTTTTAACAGTTCTCTTCTTCCTGAAGGAAACCATGTTTTGGTTATAACAGACGGTGGTGGAGCTGGGGTAATGGCTTCTGATGCAATTGGTGAACAAGGTTTAATTTTAGCAGAGATTTCACCTGAAATTCACGATAAAATGAGAAATGATTTACCACCAATAATTTCTGTAGCAAATCCAATTGATTTAACTGGTAGTGCTACAGCAAAAGAATATCTTTATGCCCTTGAACAAACAATTGACGATCCAAATGTTGACGCTATAACTTATATCATCATTCCTACTCCTCCTGCTATAAACGTATATGATCTTATGGAAGGATTAAAACCATATGCAAAATCAATGAAAAAAGCAATCACTTTTTGTGCTATAGGTGGGAAAGAAGCAGAGTATATTAAAGAGGAATTGGAACAAATGAATTTTCCATTTTATCCTACCCCTGCAAGATCTATTTATGCAATTAAAAAGCTAACTGAGTATTCAGAATACTTGAAAGCACATGGGCAGAAATTACCTGTCTTAAGGGAGATACCTGAATAAATTGGAGGAAGAAAAATGAAAGCAGATAAAAGTCCATTTGAAACAGCCTATAATGAAGGAAGAACTTTTCTACTCGAACATGAAGCATTGAAAGTATTTGAAAGTGTAGGAGTAAAATTTCCAGCAAATATCCTTGCGAAAACCATAGATGAAGCTGTTAAGTTTGCTCAAAAAGAAGGATATCCACTTGTAATAAAGGCAATGTCCTCCAAAATACTCCATAAATCAGATTTCAAAGCAGTGATTATTGGAATTAATAGTGAAGAAGAATTAAGAAACCAATATACTGATATGGAAAATCGCTTGGGAAAGTATGATTTAGTTGGAATTTTGGTAGAAAAACAGGTTAAGAAAGGAACGGAACTTATCATTGGTACAAATATCGATTCAACCTTTGGTCCCGTAATTGCTTTTGGAATAGGTGGAATTTTAGTTGAAGCGTTAAATGATGTAGCGTTCAGAATGTGTCCAACAACAAAAGAACGAGCATTGCGAATGATCAATGAAATTAAAACACAAAAAATGCTTAATGGTTTTCGAGGTTTACCACCAGTAGACAGAGAAGCATTAGCTGAAATGATCGTAAAGGTTTCAGACTTGACCATTGAATTAGCTGATTATATTAAAGAAATAGATTTGAATCCTGTGATAGCTAATGAAGATGGTATATTTGGTGTTGATGCCAGAATAATCTTGAAACCTAAGAATTAATTAGAAGAGAGTGCTCTAGGAGCCTTTCTTACTTTTTTCTTTAAAAATATCATTATTTTTTGAAAGCAATTAAAGAATGTTTTAAATACTCCTTGTTGTTGTTTCAAACAAAAGAAAAAATAACCAAGTAAAGGTGCAAAAATTGTCAAACGAATTGATAAAAGAACTTGTAATGAAGTACGGTTTAGAAAATGCTGTGAAACATAATGGAACTGCTAATGATAAAGCAGTAATGCAAAAAATTATGGCTTCTCATCCAGAATTGCGAAAGGAAGCTAAAATAATTTTATCAACAGTGGAAGAAACTGTAGCAGCAATTAATAAACAGTCTTTACAAGAACAAACTAATACTTTAGAAAAAATTGCACCAGAATTACTTGAGAAAAAGGAATCAGGGAAAAGAGAATATAAGCTTGACGAATTAGAGCATGCAAAAATGGGTCAAGTCGTTACTAGATATGCTCCTGAACCTAATGGTGAAATGCACTTAGGACATGCTTATACAGCTTATTTTGCTTATGCTTATGCAAGAAAATATGATGGAACATTTATTTTAAGATTCGAAGATACCAATCCAAAACAAGAACGAGTTAAATATATGGAAGCTCATAAAGCTGATTTGAATTGGTTAGGATTACCTCCAGATAAAGTGGTTATTGTATCAAATGATATGCCCATCTTTTATGAGAAAGCGGAAGAATTGATTAATAAAAATCATGCCTATACCTGCACTTGCAAACCAGAAACAATCCATGAATTGCGAAATGAAATGGCTTATTGTAAACATGCAAAACAATCACCTGAAGTATCAATGAAAGAATGGAAGAAAATGCTGAATGGTGATTACAATGAAGGAGAAATAATTCTTAGATTAAGAGGAGATATGCAAAGTAAAAATGCTGTTATGAGAGATCCAGCTATTTTTGCTATAAGAAAAGACTCTCATTGTATACATGGTGATAAATACAAAACCTGGCCTTTATACGATTTTGCTGTAGCAATTGAAGATCATATTTGTGGTATAACTCATGTCGCTCGAAGTGCTGAGTTTGACAGTCGGATTGAATTGCAAAATAAAATTAGAGAACTTTTGGAAATGATCCCTCATCCATTAATTATGCATTATTCGAGATTCAATGTAGTTGGTAGTCCAGCTTCAAAGAGAATGATCATTCCTTTGATCAATGAAGGAAAAGTTGAAGGATGGGATGATATACGATTAGTTACCATAAAGGGATTAAGACGCAGAGGTATCATACCTGAAACAATAAAACAAATAATTCTCGAGGTAGGAATGACCCCCCAACCAACAAACATTGATTGGAGTTTAATTACAACTACAAATAGGAAACTTATCGATTACTCATCTAATAGATATTTCTTTGTTCCAAATCCTGTAATACTTTATGTACGTAATGTAACTAAAAGTCAAGTTTGTAAAATACCTCTTCATATGGAAGATCCAGATAGAGGTCATAGAGAACTCCTAGCTGGGAATCTCTTCTTGATACCAAAAGATGATTATGATAAATTAAAAGAAAATGAAGAATTCCGTTTGAAAGATTTATTTAATGTTAAAATGGTGGAGAAAAAAACCCATTTAACTGCAAATGATATAACTATGATAAATGGTTCAGAAAATCTTTTGAAAAAATACAAAATTCATGCTGTAGCAGAATATACTGGAAATGATCTTAAACCAGGTGCCAAACTACAATGGTTACCTGCTGAGAACAATCAGCTCATTCCTGTAGAAGTTAAAATAGCTGATGTTTTATTTATTGATGATGAATATAATCCTAATAGTCTTTCAATTGAAAAAGGGGTAGCTGAAAGTTCAGTAAAAGATTTACCAGTTGACACTATTATACAATTTGAGCGTTATGGATTCGTTAGGATAGATAAAAGAAGCAAAACTAAGATTGCTGTGAATTTAGCACACAAATAATTGCTTACCGAAACAGTAAAAACAAATGTATTAATACATATACGTTTAATTACATTTAAACAGCAAGTCGCTCTTCCCTTAGAAAAAGGAGAAATTAGTCTTGGAACCATGGACAATATTACTTATGGTATTTGGTGTAGTAGCACTAATAATTATTATAGTAGTTGCAAGTAGAAAAGGAAAGCAAAAAAATCCCACTGGAACAGTGAACCAATATTTAAATTATGGTGATTATATATCAGCAGGTAGAATTTATCTTCGACAAAAAAACGAAATTGAAGCTGCTGACCTTTATTTTAAAACCCCACCAGACAAACGAGCTTTATTTGAGTCCATGGTCGTACAACAACTAGGAACCCAAGGTGCTCAATTATTCTGGATTAAAACAGGAAGAAGATTGGAACGAGTTGCCCCTGAAAAAGCTAAAATATCTTATCTATTAGCTGGAGCGTATTTTGATGCTGTAAAGATGTATATAGACAGAAATGATAATATGAGTGCTACAGACCTAGTAAAACATATTCCAGCAAATTTCCAAGAGGATACTGTTCGGAGATTATCTCAGTATAGTTTTAATCGAGGAAAATATCAAATGGCTTCAGACCTTTTACGATCAATTGGATTTGTCGATGAAGCAGATGCAATTCTTGCTGCAGGTGCCCATGATTATCAAGTAATAGAACGACCTGAAGTTGCAGCTAATATGTATGATTCAGTTGGTCGACAAGATTTGGTAGGAGAATCACAAGAACAAAGAGGAGAACAAGCATTAGCAGAAGGTCGTATACAAGAAGCAAAATTAGCTTTTGAAAAAGCAGTAAAAGCTTATGATGAATCAAACCAACCAAAAGACGCTTTGCGTGTTGAAGAACTTTTAAAGAAATTTGATTTGTTAGATAAATTTAGAGAATATGCTGCTAGTGGCGACACAGATGCCGCAGAAGATATGATTGATGAAATATCAAGGCATTTTCCAAGGATAGCCTTATCTGATTTATATGCAGAGATTGCTGCTGTGCTTGAAAGGACAGGAAAGACTTCCGAGGCAGTAACTTATTTTGATAAAGCAGCTGACTCAACCAACAATCCAATAAAGAAACAAGGATATGTTAATGCTCTGAGACGTATAGGTTCGCGTATAGCAACTCAAGATAGTGCTACTGATGTTTTTGCCAAAACAGATTTAGCTGAGGCTTGTATAGTTTGTAGACGACAAATACGACAAGGAGAAAAATATATTTCTTGTCCATATTGTAAAAAATCAGCTCATTACTCACATTTGATTGAATGGGTAAAAGTGCAAGGAAGTTGTCCAAATTGTCATGCTAGATTGAAAGTAGCTGATTTTACAGAAGAATAAAAAATCAATAGCTTAACACATACATTTATTTTATTCTTTTATTCAAATATAGATGTGATTTTATGACAAACCAGTCTACTCCTACATTCATTGATAAAATACTAGCTGATTATACATTTGCTTCTACTTTATCAGAAGAACAAATACTCGAGTTAATTGATTTATATCTTGAAACAAGAAAGGATCACTCAAATTTAGCAAAAATTAAATCAGGTTCAACGCTAGTTGTAGGAGATATTCATGGTGATAGTAATTTATTATATCTTATAGTTGATCTCTTCTTAAAGAAGGATTTAGCTGATCATTTAGTTTTCCTAGGCGACATAGTTGATAGAGGTTCACATTCTATAGCTTGCATAAATCTCCTTTTTACATTATTAATTAAATATCCTAAAAAGATCCATATTGTTCGAGGTAATCATGAGACACTTTCTGTAAATTATAGATATGGTTTTCTAAATGAGGTTATCATGTATTTGGGATTAGAAAGTTATTATCGATTAAATAGCTTTACAATAGAAAATTTACCTGAAATTTATAAGGCTTATAACAATGCTTTCAGTTATATGCCATTAGCATTAGTTCATGAAGAGTTCAGGTATTTCTTTATTCATGGTGGTATACCCAAAGATGCTATAACTTTAGAAGAGATAGCTAAATTACCAAAAGGAGATATTTTTGTTGCAGATCCAATTATTATGCAATTGTTATGGAACGACCCCTCAGAAGGGACTATCAATTATGATTCTAGTATGAGAGGAGAAGGAATCTATTATTTTGGTAACAAATTAATTGATGATTTTCTTTCAAAAAATAATCTAAAAATGGTTATAAGAGCTCATGAAGTATTCCCTGATGGTTACTCTTATCAATTCGATAAGAAACTCTTAAGTCTTTTTTCATCCGAAGAATTTTATACTTCTGTTCAAGCAAAAATAGCCATTATTAACAAAAAAGGTGAAATTGAATTAAAATCACCTAAAGGATTGATTCTATAATTAGTAATTTATTTTTTTTTAAAAAAAATAATTGGTGTATAGAATTTTCTTCTATACCCAAATCAGACCAAAGCCATACCACAGCAGAACTGAAACAGTTGACAGCAGCAGAATACCAATGATATCCAGTACAAAACCTGTTTTGAATATTTCTTTGACACTAAAGAATCCCGTTGAATAGCTGATCATTGTTGGTGGTGTACCGAATACCAGCGCATAATCTACACTAGATCCAATAGCAACAATAACTGCTAGTAATGTTGGATCAATATGAAGGCTAAAAGCTATAGGGATTACTAAAGGTATTAACATAGCAGCACTTGCGGTATTGCTAGCAACTGCAGTAACTAAGAGTGAGATTCCTCCAACAATTAAAGCAATGATAATAAAATGCTTACCTTCAATTATACCCATATTGGAAGCTATCCAATCGGCAATACCTGTTAATTCGAGAGCTTGACCTAATACTAAACCACCACCAAAAAGGAATAAAGCATTCCAATTAATATTCTTTACATCTTTAGGTTCAAGGGTGTTAGTACCAAAAATAAGCACAACTGCTATAAGTGCTATAATTCCTGAATTTAATGAAAGTGCACCATTTGTCCAGTTACTTAGTGGGGTAGCTAGTAACCATAATAATATCGTAAAAATGAAAATAATAATGGTTATCCATTCTTTAGATTTCATTTTTCCCATTTTCTTAAGATCATCTCTGAAGACTATTTGTGCACTAGCTAAGCTCTTTTTGGATACCTAGGGACGAAAAACTAGTAGAAGATAGCCCCAAATCACAAGAAGCATTATGATAACAAATGGTAATCCAAATCCCAACCATTGAAGGAAAGAAATTTCTATACCTACATCTGATAAACCTTGTATTGCTATTGGATTTGCAGGTGTACCGATAACTGAGGCAATTCCTCCTGTAGTGGCGGAATATCCTATTCCTAAAACCAGTGCTTTCTTGAATCCAGTAGTATCTTTTTCTTTTCCGGAAGTTTCTATTTGTGTTACTAAAGCAATAGCAATTGGAACCATTACAGCAGCGCTTGCGGTATTACTCATCCACATTGAAAGAAATGCTGCAACAGACATTAGAATAATCAACAAAAATGATGGTCTTATACTTGCACGACCTACAATACTTAAAGCAAGTCGTCTGTCAATATTATGTTTTTTCAACGCTTCAGCAATGATAAACCCACCAAAGAAAAGAGCTATCACAGGATCGAAAAATGGTTGAAGTGCTACAGAAGCTGTTGATATGCCTGAAACAACAATAACTATAGGTACCAAAAAAGCACCTACAATAGTAGGAACAATTTCAGTTATCCACAATCCAGCTACTAATACAAGTAAACCTAAAGCAATACCAGTTTTATATGGTACGATCATCCTGAAATTAAAAACTCTAATATTTTCACCCAATTCTGAGCTAAAAAGTGTGGAATTTGATATAGGCCTTATTTTACGGGACATACCTGCTCCAGTAATCGTTCCATAAATAGAATTTAATTTTAATTCATCAATCGAATTATTAGCATTATCCACTATACCTACACTAAATTCAACTTTAGAATTTGTGGACGATTTATAAGCCAAGTTTGTTACAACAACACTTGAGTTCCCGGTTGACCCAATAGGTATAAAGTGTTCAACTTTTGTAGTGCTTGCACTTGGCGCCATGGTAATATTGAATTCTATCGTTTCAGTGGTAAAATTAAAAGAAAGTTCTACTCGATAAGAACCTGGTTCCATATTTGGTGGTCCTAAAAACAACGCTCCTATTGCCAAACCAATTATTACACAGGAAATAATAGATCGTCTAATAATTTTCTTCTTCTTTTGTTGCTTTTCTTCAGGAGTTAAGGTTTTTTTCTCTGTTTTACCTTCTACTCCATTGAATGGATCCTCTTCTTTTTTAATATCTGGTGATTCTTCATTAGACATGTATATTCACATTTCCCTTTGATGGATGAGATGCAGTCTCAAATAAAACTGCATAAAATATATTATTTATAATTTTGTTGTAAAGTTGCAAAAATTAAGTAGCATAATTAGTTCCTATATAATACGAAATCATTAGAATAGTAAATAATAATACTGGTACTCCTGTTGCAATTGCTGTTTCTACCCAAGTAAATTCACAAGCGGGTTTAGCAATGAAAATAATATACACACTAGAAGCAATAATTCCAGCAAAATGTACAATAATACAAGTTATTCCTGCAAATGAGTTTCTAAGATTTGACATTGAAGTAATAATACCCCAAACATCGTAATCTCCTGGATTCTCATATGGTAAGGCTATCAAAAGAAAAATACCATTAAAGAGTTCAGCAAAAACCACTGGAAGCATTCCATATCCAACAGCAGAACGAATCTGTTTTCTGGAAGATTTCCCACCTAATAATCGGCTCATAGTTCGTATTGTCCAACTTCCTAAGAACCAAATAAGAAAAGGAAGAAGAAAGGAAGCAATCCATCCAATGAGAAAGATAACGGGATAAAATTTCCAATCTAAAGTATGTGTATGGATGATATAAGCAATTAATTGTGTTGCAAGGCCAAGGGATATTGCAACAGTAAAAAGAAATCCTCCTTTGGAATCTGGATTGTCAGCAATGATCTGAGAAATTTTCCTAGGTTTGATAACAAGCTCTTTTATGCGAAAGAATGATTCTTTATAAGTTACTGGAGCAAAGACTTTTTGCTCATAGACTACCGTTAAATCAGCTCCACAAAAAGGGCATAAAAGGTAGCCTTGAGGAGAGGTTTCACTACAAATAGGGCAACGTATTATAGCTTCTTCAGTACTCATTATAATTACTCCAGTGACTATTAATTTCTCAATAAAGAATCTTCGGTAATAAATCTATTATATATTTCGAATTAGACATTTAAAGAAAACAATAGAGTAATATTTTTATTAATATCAAAGAAAATTAATTCTAAGGTTAGAAAAATGAAAAAAGTAATCATAACTGGATTTGAACCTTTTGGGGGAGAAACAATAACTCCTGCTTTAGAAGTTATGAAAATCTTGAGTGAAGAAGGCATTTCCAATATCAATTTAATTCCAGTGCAATTACCAGTTGTCTTTAGGAAAGCCTTTAAAGTTCTTAATGAAACAATAGAAAAAGAAAAACCTGATCTTGTTCTTTCAATTGGTCAAGCAGGGGGAAGAACCTCTATCAGTTTGGAAAGACTGGGAATAAACCTAGAAGATGCTAGAATAGCTGATAATGAAGGTAATTCTCCTAAGGATGAAAAGATTGAATTAAACGGTCCAGCAGCATATTTTACTACTATTGATATACGAAAAACTGAGCAAGCAATAAAAGAAGCTGGCATACCTGTTATTGTTTCGAATTCTGCAGGAACATATGTTTGTAATGATATTATTTATGGAGTTTTGCATTATCTTATTGTAACAAATTCTTCAACAAAATATGGGTTTATTCATGTTCCTTTCCTTCCTGAACAAGTAGCTCCGAAATCTAAAGAAATAGCTTCTATGCCTCTTATTATGATTAAAGAAGCTATTAGCATAGCTATTCAAAATAATATTTAGAAAATAGTAGAAATAGGAAGGACTATTTGCTTCCTTTATATTGTTAAAGTAACAATTATCTGTTCAGGGGTTGTGCCAACAACAGTGTCTCCACCAACAAGTGGAGCACCATAAAGATAAGTTCCATTATAAAAAGCAGTTGTTGCTCCAGCATTAACAGTAACTTCTGCATACCCTATAAGATTATCACCATAAACTGTTTCTTGTGTGAATTGGATCAAAGCTGTTGTAGCAGTATTGACATAGCTAAGAGTATAATCTAAACTATAACTGAATCGAACATCAATAGACATATAGTTGCTTTCCATATAAACATCAATATTTCCACGAAAACCTATTTGTCCATTTGCAGTTATAAGATCTACAGGTATAGCTGGTGAAATGTATGGGTCTATTTCAAAAACTGCCACATAACCTTTTTGGAGCATTTGTAGTTCTGCAAAATCTAACCAATTTTGAATAATTTGTCCCGCAATTGCTCTTGTGGTGATGATTGATCCTGGTTGGGTATAATTGGCAATTAAAGAAATTATAAATAAATCTGTTTCAGTTTTAAAATTATTATACGCAGCAGTGAACTCATTGATATCGCTTGTTCTATTGTATTGACTTTGATTTAGCTCATAAACTATGGAAATAAAAGATAACATATAGATTATAATGATCACAGTGCAAACAAGAAATACTTGTCCCTTAGTATTATCTTTCAATGATTTTCTTCTATTTAGTATTCTTTTCATTTTCATCACCCTGCTAAACGCCAAAGTTCTAAGTGAAGTACTCTAAATTGATCAAGATTTGTCTCAAAGCCAAAGAGAAAATATTCTGATACACCAATGGTTGCATCTGATGGTGGTGTTCTATCCCAATAGATTGAATAAATTGTTGTTCCATCTTCATCATTAACTGATAAACGCCATAAAACATTTGCTGGTAAAGATGCATCTAAACTATCAGCTAATTCAGTTATTTGTTGATTATAGATTAATGGTTTTAATGTTCCAGCTTGATTAAGGGAATCTAAAGCATTATAACCTATTTCAGAAAGATTTTCTTGATAGGTAGGTCTTGTGGTAAATTCAACTTGGAATAGCGCTATCATTAATAGAATAAGTACTGATAAAGAAATGAAAACTTCTAGGAGAAATAATTGCCCTTTTTTATTGTTTTTAATTAATTTCTCTTTTACTCTGACCAAATATACAACACCGCCTTGAATAAACATTCTCGAATGGTAACTAATTTTTCAACTTTAAATAGTTCCTTGTTTGTAGGCACATCACTTTCACCATAAGTCGTACCTAAATTATCATTTAATAATGAAGGATAAATGTAAGCTTTTCTTTGAATCCCTAAAGGTGAATCAACGCTAACCAGTATAACCGATGTCCCATTTGCTGGGATTCGTAATTGATGAGTTTCAAAGGTATTTGGTGTGTTGATTATACTTACTTCATTACTATAAGCTTCACCACCAGGAGAGAAGGGGAACACAACTGTTACACCAAGACTTGTCAGTGCTTGTGCACAATAAGTTTGAATGTAAGCTAAACCATTACTTGTTTCAGATTCTTGAATACAAGTTTTAAATCCATGATTAACGCTAGAACCAATAATAACATTAGTATAGTCAACAGCGAAAACACCATATTGAGATTCAGCAAAAGCTACAACTGTATAGTATCCTGTTGGAAGAAGAGCTGTTCCTAAATCTATTGGTAAAGATAACACTCCTAAACTATCTGTTATATCTCTTTGAGTATAAATGACAGAGCTATTTGGTGCTACAACAAAAATCCAAACAGAACAATCGCCAAGAGAAGTTTCGATATCAATTGTTCCTGTAGGTTGGGTTAATGCAAGAGATGCACTAACACTAAACAATGATTCAATTCTAAACTGGAAGCCCATTTCTTCTTCTCGAGAGATATTTCGCTTCAGATTCTCGTAACTGATACTATAGAGAGCATTAGGAGTTATTCGCGCAATTTTATTCGCATCCAAAGAGGTGGTTCCCAGCTGTCGCAAACCAAAAGAATTGAAATCAGAAGAATAATCATATTCCCAATCTGTTGGGTAACCAGCGCTCATATAGAAAGCATCTGCAACTTGGTTTGCTCTTGTTTCAAAGGCTTCCCTTCCCAGATTTTGATATTTAGGTTCTAAGAAAGAAAGTGATAGTACAATAACTTCTGTGAAAATGATCATAAATACAATCATGGCCAGAGCAAAATCAACGCCTTGAATTTGTCCTTTTTTATTTCTCCAGATGCTTCTTCTCATAATTGATTTCTCCAATTATACCACATGGAATAAGTGTTCATATCAATTCTATATTAAATAAGTCATTATACTAGTGCTAAAATATTTTCGCTTTGGGTATTTAATACTTTATTACACTGCTAAACATATTCAATTACATTTCTTATGTGTTTCGTTTGAACTCAAGCCTGAGCTTTTAAACAATAACAGCAATTTCAGTTACTGATAGTTATAAAATAAATAAAAGTATGAATAAAAAGGAGAAGACGCCTCAAACACAGAATTTATTTATTATAAAATGTAACAATATCTACTATAAGATAAACTTTTGAGAGCTAGGGAACAATAATTATTTATTTATCAGTTCCTTATCATTTGATTAAGGAAAGTATAATAAAAAAATCAGTATAGGAGTATGTAGTAGTAATGCCAAAGATCCCTCAAAAAACCCAAACATTGATTTGGATCATTTCTATAGCAGTAGCAGTATTGATGGGTGTAATTGCTGTTTTAATATGGGTTGGTGTATTTCCTTCAATTGATGAGACCAGTGCAATCACTGGAAGTGATTTTATTGCATTAGCAATTTTAATTGCCATTGCTCCTCCTTCTATTGCATTTTATATTGATGCTCGTTGGAGGGAAGGTATTGACGCTAATTTACCAAATCTTTTGCGAGATATTGCTGATGCTCAAAGAACAGGTTTATCTCTTCCAAGAGCAATCTCAGAATCCTCTAAAAGGAATTATGGTCCCTTAACACCAGAATTGAAGAAAATGGCGGCGAAAATTTCTTGGGGTATACCATTTGATCAAGCAATGCGTTCCTTTACTGATACAGCTGATACACAACTTAATAACCGAGCAGCAATTTTAATTTTAGAAGCTCAGCGATCAGGTGGTGTAATAGAAGATATTTTTGATTCAGCTCAAAAACATGTTGAGGATATTCTAGCATTACGAAAAGAACGTTTGGGATCAATGAAACCATATATTTGGATTATCTATGCTGCTTTTATTATCTTTCTCCTTGTTATTGTTGTGTTATTCCAAACATTCTTCTTCCCAATGAAGGAAATGTATCTTAGTTTCCAGGATGTAGGATTGGGCGGCGAAACTATGGGATTACCACCTCAAACTCTGGACTCCTATATGATATTGTTTTTACACATGACCCTAATTGAAGGACTTTTTAGTGGTCTTGTTGCTGGAAAAATGGGTGAAGGAAAGGCTAAATCAGGTTTGAAGCATTCATCAATTATGGTTGCTATAGGTTGGATTGCGTATAAAATATTCATTGAACTTCAACTAATTAGCATCAATTTTGGAGGGTAATGACGCTAAACAAAAAATCGGATGGAAAGAAAAGATGGCTAAGATAGAAGATGAAATCAAAGCAATAAAATCATCAGTTACAGATCTTGAGGGGAAAATAGATAAACTCCAATTCTTTTTGATTCAGATAATGAATAAAATTGGTGAAGGCGGTTCAGCTATTAGTGAAAGTGCTCAAGTAGTGAGTGCCCCTAGTACAGTCAACGTAGATATTTCACCAATAGAAGAACGCTTGGAGCAACTTTCAAAATCAATTATTTCTAAAGCTGATTTAGAACCTATAAGTGAAGCTTTAACGAAGCTTCATGATGAACGTTTGAAAGAAGCTGAGGAGACTGTTGATAATGTTACAGTACTTTTAGAAAAAGGTTTAGCCTTAACAGAATTAACAGCTACTTTAAAGGAAATTGAAGCTCATTTGCAAGAGCTTGTAACTCCTCCTAAGAAAACAGAATAAAAGAATAAAAATTGAATCTTTTATTCTATTTCCTATTCTTTCCTTAATTTTTTTATTTCAAAAGATAACTCATTAGCATAGAATCGTGAGTAGAATGAAAACAGCTAATTTACGAACACAAAAAGGAGTATTGGAAGTAGAATTTTCTATAAAAGAAGAGTCAATAGCTGAGATAAAGATTACAGGTGATTTTTTCATTTATCCAGAAGAGGGAATAGAATTTCTGGAACAAGCTTTACAAAATACTTTCCTAGAAAATGATTCACTTGAAAAACGAATTGCTGAAATTTATGATCAATATTCACTTTCTACTCCAGGAATTTCAATAAAAGATTGGGTTACTGTTATTTTAAAAGCATATAATACTTAAACAGATTTAAAAATAAAGTATTATTATCTATCAAAAAGTAAGTGATATCAGTGAAGATTATTTTCGATTTTAAAGGATCAGTTTTCGGACAAAAAGAAAAAATAACATTAGAAGTTCATGAAAGTATTACTACTTTAGAGGCTCTGCAATTTATCTCTTCAAAAATACCAACCTTACATAATCTTCTATTCAAAGAAAACATTATTAGAAATGATATTTTAGTGTTGGTTGATCGTCTTGATATCAAATCAATGAAATTATTTGATATGCCTTTAAAAGATGGACAAATAATCACAATTTTACCATTAGCCCATGGTGGTAGCTTGTAACTACAGGTGTTAATTAAATGAAAACATTGGATAAAATTTCCCAATTAATGATCATCCAACAAAAGATACGAAATATAGCATTAGTTGCTCATATTGATCATGGGAAGACCACTCTTTCTGATACTTTGCTTGTTTCAGCAGGAGTCTTAGCTCCTTCCACTGCTGGAGAGGCTAGAGCGCTTGATTTTCTTCCAGAGGAACAAAGGCGAGGGATCACTATGAAGACCGCTAACATATCTCTTGTAGTGACAAATAATGGTGAAGATTATTTAATAAATTTGATAGATAGTCCAGGTCATGTTGATTTTTCGGGGAAGGTAGCACGAGCATTGCGAATAGTTGATGGTGCGATAGTTGTTGTTGATGCTATAGAACAAATAATGGCTCAAACTGAAACAGTGGTTAGGCAGTGTATAAATGAGGGTGTTAAACCAGTTCTGTTTATCAATAAAATTGATCGTTTAATTAATGAATTGAAATTAACACCAAAACAAACTGCTGAACGAATAGAAATTATTTACAATAATTTCAATACTCTCGTCAAGAAGTATTCTTCTGATTTGGCTATTCCAAAATGGCAATGCACTACAAAAGATGGCAGTGTAATATTTGGTTCAGCATTACATCGTTGGGCGATCTCTTTACCTCTGATTAAAGAGAAAGGAATAACTTTTGAAAAAATTGTTAAATATTATCAAGAAGATGATTTAGCAACTCTTCAAGAGCTATTGCCTTTAGAACAACCATTAATTTCTATGATAATTAATCATTTACCAGATCCTATAACTGCTCAAAAATATCGAATTGGTCAAATATGGAAAGGAGATTTATCTTCTGATATTGGCCAAGCAATGACAAATTGTGATTCAAATGAGGAAACAGCTCCCTTAGTTTTTGGATGTACGAAAATACTATTAGATCCACATGCAGGTATGCTCACATTAGGGAGAGTTTTTTCTGGAACTTTAAGAGAGAAACAATCAGTGCACTTGCTTACTACTAACGAATCAAAGAAAATACAAAACATCTACATCTTTATGGGTGCTGATAAAAAACGTATTGATAATATCCCTGCAGGTAATACTGTAGCAATATCTGGTTTAGGATTGGTAAATCCTGGTGAAACAATAGTGGATCCTAATTTGAAAACCATGACACCTTTTGAAGATATTAAATATTTAGCAAATCCCGTTGTAACCGTTGCTATTGAACCAAAGATGCTTCGTGATTTATCCAAACTAAAATTCGTTTTGGAAAAATTTGCTGTAGAAGACCCCAATCTAATAGTAAGAATTGATGAACAATCAGGAGAAATTTTACTCTTAGGATTAGGTGAACTTCATCTTGAAACTGTTGTAAAAGATATTTCATCTGAAATTGAATGTTCAGCTTCTGATCCTCTAGTGGTAATAGTAGAGAAAATAACTAAAGCAAGTGGTAAGATTACTCGAGAATTATTTGGCACCAAAATAACTCTTAGTATAGAATCAATTTATGAATCAAGTGAAATAGACAAAGAATCCAATGAAAAAGAAGTTAAGGATCATATAATTAAATTGCCCCAATATAAGAATGAAATACTGATTGATGGATTATTATTTAGTAAATTATCTACAGAGACATTAGATCACATTATGATGGGAATCAAGAATGCTCTTACTACAGGTCCTATTTCATCTAAACCAGTTACTGAAGTGTGTGTTAAAATCTATGATTTTATGGCTATAGATGGAGAAAAATTCGAATATACCGTTCCTTTATTGCGAAATGCTGTGTGGGATGCTTTGCGATTGGGTAAAATAGCTACAAATGAACCTATCTATAAAATACAAGTAACGGTTCCCGCGGGTTATCTAGGAAAAGTTACTGCTGAGATCAATAAAAGAAGAGGACATGTGACAGATGTTAGGTCAAATCAGGATTTATTGATTATCTCTGGAACTTTACCAGTAGCAGATTCCTTTAAGATAGATCAAGATTTACGTTCTGAAACAGAAGGAAGAGCTTTTTGGCAAATGTCTTTTGATAGTTATAAACCAGTGAAATTACAGCAGAAAGAAAAGAATAATTAAAGCTAATTAGAGACTAACTTAAAAAACTAGGAAAAAACAAATTACAATAAGTTCTAATTAACTATCTTTTTAAATTAAAATAGAACGTTATTCATAAAGAAAAGCAAAAAATCCTCAAAAGTTGGTGATAAAAAACGAAACGAACTAAGGACGATTTAGGTGGGACAATTGACAGTGAGGATAATCTTGCAAAAATGATCATGATAGAGCAGGCAATTGATGCTGCATATGAAATAGATGAAATAGTTTCTAGAAGCTATGCATTCAGTGATTGTATTTTAGCAATACTTGATTTTGCACGAGAAACACATAATGAAGCAACAATACCTCGGGTAGAAATTCTATTAGAACAAGTGGCAAATAAAGGAGCTTATGCACGATCTTTAAGTTATTATGCTGTTGCTTTAGCCTTTTTTGGACACGAAGAACAAGCAGAAAAAACAATCTTTGAAGCTATTAAAACAACTGCTTTAATACGAGATGATTTTGATAGGAGAGATGCATTGTTAGACATAGCTACTTCTATTGGTGACATTTCATTCTTATTAACAGATAGACACCTGCTTGAAAAAGCGTTAAGTTTTTCCGAACAATTAACAGATGGGCAAAAAGCCTACCTTTTTGGTTATTTGTCTACACTAGTCTCTGAAGAAGAAAGTACAATATTAATGCAAAATGCTTTGGGAATTGCAGAACAAATAACTGATCCAATAACTAAATCTAAAGTCTTTTTAGAGTTAGCTAATCTCTTAAGTAATCCTGAAGAGAAAAACGAAGAAGAAGATATGTAACTAGATTAGAAATAATCGAAAAATCGAACTACTTTTCGTCCTTCTTTTGGAGTAAAAACGATTTTAATGAAATTAACAATATCATACTGATCAATTGGTTTCTTGGCAGGTTTTGTTTTTCTATTTCTAATTGCTTCAAAAATAGCTTGTTCTGAAGGGTTATCTAATATATCTACAATGGTATAACAGGTTCCTATTGCATTAACAAAATGTGCATCAGATCCTCCTAAATGACTAAATCTGTTATGTTTGAAGGATACATTAGCCATGATATTTGGGAAGTTAAGAAAAATCTTAGCAAAACCGTTGTAAAATTCCATTGCATCAGCTTTCAAAATATAACTTTTCCAACCAATGCTATTATGTGACATAAACGGATGAGGAATAATAGAAAGTCCACCTAAATCACTGATAAGTTCAATTGTTTCTTCGGAAGGACGATTTGTTGGTATTTCCTCATCTATACCATAAGCAATAAGATGCCCATCTGCAGTATCAACCTCTACACCTGCAAAATATATTTTTTCTTTATCAATTTCTTTAAATCGATTAGTTATTTTTTTAGCAAAACCAAAATCATTGTGAGTAAGAATTCCTACCCCATCAAGTCCTCGGGCGCGTAATACTTGTGGTATTTTTTGATACTCAACGCGTTCATCAACATGAGCGTGGAAATCGATTGCCAGAGTACTTTTATTCACAGTCATAATGACCATCACAATTTATACTAATTGATATTTTTTGTTATAATTTTCTCAAAGAATTTTAAGCGAAACTCTTTTCAGTATTGTTTAGCTTGTTAATTTTATAAAATACTTGGAGGGTATTGAAAATAGTAATTAAAGTAGTTGAAATAATTGGAACTTCTACCAATAGTTGGGAAGAAGCTGCAAAGAATGCTGTTGAAGAAGCCTCTAAAACTATTAGAGGAATAACTGGTATAGATGTAGTGAATCAAACTGCAACAGTTAAGGAAGGTAAAATAGTCAAATATAAAACGTGCTGTAAAATAGCATTTGCAGTTGAAGATTAGAATTTTTATTTATTTTTGGGAAGGATTTTCCTTCTCTTTCTGTTTTTTAATAATTAAGATAAATACTTTAAGCTATCCCCCTATATTCTTCCTATAAAGTGTATAACAATTGTCTTTTTGGGTGCTAGTATGTCTGAATTTAAATTAGCTGAAGGTTTAGTTCCTAAAGGCGACCAACCCAACGCAATTAAAGCAATAGTAGAGGGCTTCAATAAAGGATTAAAGCAACAAGTATTGAAGGGAGTCACAGGATCAGGTAAAACTTTCTCGGTAGCAAATATAATTGAAAAACTACAAATACCAACTCTAGTAATGTCCCCTAATAAAACCTTAGCAGCACAGCTTTGCTCAGATTTCAGAAGATATTTCCCTAATAACGCTGTGGAATATTTTGTCTCATATTATGATTATTATCAACCTGAGGCTTATGTGCCAAAATCAGACACCTATATAGCAAAAGATTCTTCAATAAACGAAGAAATAGAAAAAATGCGTTATTCTACTACTCATTCGTTAGCTACTCGAGATGATGTGATAGTTGTAGCTAGTGTTTCATCAATATTTGGTTTAAGTGCACCAGAATCTTATCGAGTAATAATTGAATTGAAGAAAGGTATGGTAATCAAACGAAAAGAACTTTTACGTCGTCTTGTTGCCCTACAATATGAAAGAAATGATTTTGAACTAAAGCGAGGAACATTCCGAGCAAAAGGGGATACTATAGAAATCTTCCCTCCTCATTCAGATAAAAACACCATACGAGTGGAAATGTTTGGTGATGTGATTGAGAAGTTAACTGAAAATGTTTATCCTACAGGTGTAAAGATTAACGAATTAAATGACTACAATGTTTATCCAGCCACTCATTATATGACCGAAGAAGAAACAATTGAAAGCGTTTGTTTGAGAATAGAAGCAGAACTAGCAGAACGAATAAAATATTTTAGAGAAAATAATCTTCTACTTGAAGAACAAAGATTGAAAGAACGCACTCGTTATGATGTTGAAATGCTTCGAACAGTTGGTTATTGTTCTGGAATAGAAAATTATTCTATGTATTTAGACAATAGGAATTTTGGTGAACGCCCCTTTGTTTTACTAGACCATTTTCCAGATGATTTCCTAATGGTAATTGATGAATCTCATATTACCATCCCACAAATTGGTGGAATGTATGGTGGTGATCGTTCAAGAAAGGAGACATTGGTGAAATATGGTTTCCGATTACCTTCAGCATTAGAGAATCGTCCATTAAAGTTTAAAGAATTCGAGCCTTTTATGAAAAAGGTAATTTATACCTCTGCTACACCAGGTCCATATGAAGAAGATAATGCAAATGCATTAGTAGAACAAATAATTCGTCCTACAGGACTTGTCGATCCTGAAATAGTAATCAAACCTATTGACAATCAAGTAGATATTTTACTGGATGAAATAAAGGCTAGAGTAAAAGTAAATGAACGAACACTAGTTACTACTTTAACAAAAAGGATGGCAGAAGAATTAGCTCAATATTTAGTAGAAAAAGGGATTAAAGCTGAATATCTACATTCTGAAATAGATACCATTGATCGAGTAACAATTTTGCGTGATCTTCGGAAAGGCATTTATGATGTAATAGTCGGAATTAATTTACTAAGAGAAGGATTGGATTTGCCCGAAGTATCACTTGTAACTATTCTTGATGCTGACAAAGAGGGTTTCCTTAGATCAGAACGATCTCTTACTCAAATAATTGGTCGAGCATCTAGAAATATCAATGGTAAGGTTATACTTTTTGCCAATAAGATTACGGATTCAATTAAACGAACAGTTGAAGATAACAATCGTCGTAGAAGGATCCAAATGCAATACAATGAAAAGCACAATATTACCCCTCAAACAATTCAAAAATCTCTAGAAAATATCACAGATAACCTTGTAAAAATGGAAAAGATTCCTGCAAAGAAAGCAAAGGAATTCAAGGGTATGTCAGAAGGTGATCTTGCTATGTTGATAGTCGAATTAAAAGAGGAAATGGCTACAGCAGCTAAAAAATTAGAATTCGAAAAAGCAGCAGAAATACGAGACCTAATTCGTGAACTTGAAGGTGCAAATTGACCAATTCTTTAAAAAGACAATAACTTTAGTTAAATTGCTACTTGCTTAAAATAAATGAATAATTGTGATGAAATTTTGCCAAAAAATACTGACAATACTTTTGATGAAGAAGATCAAGACTTTAATGATTCAGAAACAGAAACTACAAAGAAGAAATTGGGAAAAGCAGTTTATGCTCAAATTAAAGGAACAAATGTTAAAATTGAAGATCATCAAGATGCTAGAATAATTTATGATAATGGTTTTTATGGAACATTAGAGAAAGACAAATCACTATCCTTGAATTTTGAAGAAACATTACATTTGATGGAACGCGGGGTTATAAAAGTCTCTGATGAAAGAGGTGTGTGGTTGGAACTAGCTGATTGTACTAGATTATTTTCACAAAAGAGAGAAAATTTCTGGACAGATTATTTAGTTTATAAGGATCTACGGAATCGGGGTTACGTTGTGGGTGAGGGTATAAGTGATGTTGTAAAATACCGTGTTTATCCAAGAGGGGCAAAAGTTGGTTCTGATGTAGCAAAGACAATGATTTGTCCTCTTTCTGAAAGTTCAACAATAAATTTAGAAACATTAGATACAATTGTCACTCAAAGTCAGAGTTTGAAGAAGAAAGTTCTAATTGCATGTGTTGATCGGTTAGGCGATGTATCATATTATGAGTTACAACCTGTGTTTAAATAAGAATGAAAAGTTATTGAAGGTAATTTAAATGTCTGATAATAAAGAAAAGATAAATGAAATGAAAAAGAAAAGCGCAAAAGAAGCTTTGAAATTTGTTCATGAAGGAATGGTCATAGGAGTTGGTAGTGGTTCAACAGTAAGAGAATTTATCAAGCTGTTAAGTGAATCAAAATTGAATCTTCAATCAATAGTTTGCATACCTAGTTCTTTGGATACTGAGCAAATGTTAATAGAAAACAATATACGTGTAGGAGTTTTAAATCAAAATCCTAGTATTGATTTGACTATTGATGGGGCTGATAGAGTTGACAATAAGTTAAATGTCATTAAGGGCGGTGGAGGTGCTCATTTACGAGAAAAAATAATCGCTGCAGCAGCTAAAGAAGTAATCATCATAGTTGATGAATCAAAAATGGTTGATGATTTAGGAGGAAGTTTCCCTGTACCAGTAGAGGTTATACCTCACGCCAAAGAATTTGTTATTAGAAGAATAATAGAATTGGGTGGTACTCCCAAAATCAGGAAAGCCTCTGATAAGCTTGGGCCTACTGTAAGTGATAATGGAAATATTATTTTGGATGTTGATTTTCAAGAAATAAAAAATATTGGGGAATTAGAAAAAACAATAAATAATATTCCAGGTGTCCTAGAAAATGGTTTATTTCCAAGCAATTTAATTACCAAAGTTATCATTGCCTCAACTTCTGAAATTAAAATAAAAAAGAAATAAAGGGTCACGCTACTTATTTTGGATTGGCATAAAGTGTGTCACCTTTATTGATCATTTTTATTATCTCTTTTGCTATAGAAGTGGTTCGTTCTATTTTTATTTCGCCATTTTTACCTATAGAACCAGAGAATAATACTCTATCTTCAGACATTACTTCAATATTCAAACCACTCAAATATTCTGCAAAACTTAGAATAACATGTGTTTTAGTGAATCTAATATCTACGGGTATTTTTTCTTCTTCTTTAATTTGAGATTCTGAATAATCACTATCAGAGACACTTCCAACGCTTTTTGCTAGTGGTTTTACATCAATTTTCATTCCTAATTTCTTTTCAAGTTCAGAGATATTTTTGCCCTTTCGTCCTATAACAAAAGGTACATCATCTGCGGGGAGTTCAATCCGAATAGAATTCTTTCCAGTTTTTGTTATATTCAATTTAGAGCTATTTACATATTTACGAATGACTCTTTCTATTTGCTTCTTTTCTTCCCCACCCAAAGGTTTGAGAGGTTTGCTGTCTTCAGCCCCTACAGGAATTACAGATACTTGTTCACCAAAAACAAAAATATCATATTTTAGAGTATGGGTTTCAAAATCACGAACTTCTATCACGGGTCGGGCAAGATCCCTTTCAAGCATCCCAGTTGGAACTTTTACTGTCATCCGTAATTCTAAAACATCACCAATTTGGCCATCCTCTATATAGATAACAGTATCTAAAATACTTGGTATCATACCCAAATCTATTCTACCAATAAAACGTTGGATTGCTTCAATTGCGGTTGTAGAATGGATAACTCCAACAAGCCCCATACCAGCAAGACGCATATCTGCAAAAGCTTCAAAATCTGGTGTTTTACGTAACTCATCAAAAATGACAAAATCTGGTCTAATTAGAAGCATAATATCAGCTGTTTTTCTGAAATCACCCGAAAGGGTAGTATACTGGGACACCTCTGGTCCAACTTGTAAATCTCGAGGCTTTTCTACTGTTTTTACTGTTTTACCTAGAGTGGCATAAAAATCTGCTAATGCTTGAGCAAAAGTTGATTTTCCTGCTCCAGGTGATCCTGCAACTAATACTCCTTCAGCACGCTTCTCAAGTCTTTCATGCAAATTTTCACTTAATTTATAATAATCCAAATCAAGTTTTGTTATTGGTTTAACAGCTGTTATCTCAGGAGCATCTGAAAAAGGTGGTTGAGCAATAACTATTCTCATAGTATCTAATTGAATTACCTTTACTCCTGGTTCATCCATTTCAATGAAAGAATTAGGGGTAGTTCTAGCTATGGAAATAATATCTGTAATAAGTTCGTC
Organism: Candidatus Gerdarchaeota archaeon; assembly: GCA_016840905.1. The sequence continues at coordinate 25,004 of JAEORM010000117.1, forward strand.
CATTTCAGCATGAGTTGATATTTTGCTATTAATTGAAATTAGCTCCCAGTCACCGGGTTTACCTTTTTTAGCTAAAGGGACAACTCCTTCTCTAATATGAACTGACATAGTATGTTCATCAAAATAATCATAGATTTTATTCACAGCTTTTTTCTTGGGGGATTGTTTCAAGTATTCTACAGCAATACCTTCAATCTCACACATAGAAACTAGGATTTTATCACAAGTATATAATACAGCTTTATTTTCACGTGCAATATCCCGAATTTTGGCATCCAATTCGCCTGATGAGGCTAATTTAATTTCTTCTAAAGTAGGTCTTTCACCAGCTAAGGTTATACCAATATTATAATGTGCACACTCAAATCTTAAATTCTTTAATTCATCTAAACCTTCGAATCCTTTGTGCTGATGATTATTAGCCATATTTTCAATTTCAGCAATGACTATTCTAGGAATGATTATCTCTTCAATCTTATCCTTCATTGAAAGAACTTCATCAACGACAAGCTTTGAGATAATTACACTTGTATCTGGAACAATTTTCAATATTCAATACACTTCCATATCCTACTTATTAACCAATAAGAATTGATTTATCAAAGTTCGGTAATACTAAATGAATGCTATTAAACACTTATCTAAATTCTTTTTTGTAATTATTTCAATTAATTATTATCATTATTAAAGTAATTATTCAACTAATGTAATGATATTTAATCCTATTTGAAAATAAATATAATATCTTTGTTTATAATTAACAATAAAAAGAACAGTCATGCAGTAAAAGTGGTTGAAAATAATGGTTCATCTAAATTCATCTGAGAAAGAAAGTGAGGAAATTATTGAGAGTGAAGAAATAGACGAAGGGGAAATTGATTTCACTATTTTAACAGATAAAGAAAAAGATGATTTAATATTAGAAATGCATGCCGAGGAAATGATGGTTAAAAGAACTCAAGAAGATGTTCAAGAAGTTTTTACTGAAAAGGTTCGAGTAAAAAAACGACGTAAAAAAACGGGTTCTAATCAACCAAACCACTATCCTGGTTTTGGCAAAGTAGTTATTCGAATGGGTGCAGCTTTAGCTTTTAGTATGGCTTTTATACTAATTGGACCAATCATTCTATTTATGTCCTTTTTTGGTTATTATAGCTCCCATAGTGATTTTTCATGGTGGATTGATCTAGTATTTGCACTTATAGGTTTAGGATTAACTATTGCTGCTTGGTTTTTATTTAGATATCTAATAAAAGATTAGAATAATAAAAAAAAGTCCTTGTACAATGAATCTACTATCAAGTAATGCTAAAATAACGAGGAAAAAGAAATTATTGATTTATCCTCCTCTTAACAATGGGAGGACAATTATTTCATCATCTTTTTCCACAGTAACATTAGTGGTTATTCTAGAACCATTAACTAAAATAACACGTTTATCTAAGTTTTTTATCCCCAATTTATCTAAAAATTTCTCCAATTCTATTCGCTTGTCTGGTACGAATTTCATGATATTGCTTTTTCCAGATTCAGAACTGCTCATTTGGATTTACACCTAGGGAAATAGTGGTAAATATATTGCTTAATTAGGAATAATAACTTTTCCTATTATCTTATGTAGTTTTTTTTACATAAGAATCTTATCATATTACTA
>JAEORM010000118.1 GCA_016840905.1 Candidatus Gerdarchaeota archaeon
CTGGTTCCCAAGGAACATGTTCTAAGTTTTCAGCCATTTGTTTGAGCTCAATTTTTCTCTTCTCAGAGGTAGTTTCTTTACTTAATCTAAGGCATTCCTCAGCATATTTTTTAGCTAATTTACGAGGGACCTCCGCGAAGATCATCATTGCACGCAATTCTTGACCTTTGGGACCATTTTTTTCCTTTTGGGTTAATTTTTCATAAGTTTCTTTTGCTTTATTATAGACGAACTTAAATCCTCTATCAACGATTAATTTGTAATCCGCAATTAAATGACCACCAGTTGCTCCTACATTACCAAAACCATTTTTATGATAATCAAAAATCATATGCCTATTTTTTATGTTCTCTTTCTCAAATTGCTTGTATTCTTTTTCATTTAAGCATTTAGAAAGCTGTGTATTGAATCTCCCACCAGCTAACAAATCATTTTCAGAGATAATTTCTTGTGGAATATAATTTAATAGTGCTTCTTGGAAGAAAATAGCTCTTCTTTCAGGTAAAGATAATTCCCAGAATCCCTCGGGAAGCTCGACCTTTTTTGCCATTAATTCCAATGACATATTAAATAATCCCTTGGTGTTCATACCTATAAAGGCATATACATCCGGTACAATATAATAATCCCCTTCATTCCAAATCCTATCGCCCCATAATGCACCGGTTGTTAATACAAAATATTCATTATTCCATTCTCTTTCATTTCCTAAGAAATAATAATCTCTTAACCATCGTGCTCTTGGTGATAAATCATGTGGTTCTGCCACAGAAAATTTTGGTTTTGATAAAGGAGTTTTACAAAAAGATGATTCAATATCAACTGTTTTTGCCATGGATTTCAGTTCCTATTCTAATGTTGATTTAATTTACAATCATTTAAAGAGAATAAATTAATCAAAAAATAAGTTGACAAAAATACTTTATAATCTTTTGTTTTATTTCCTAAAGTAAAAAAAAGAAGGTTATCTTCCACCTAAACCGGGGAAGTAATATTTCTTACCTTCAGCGTAGCTTGCATCTACTCGAGCAATACCATTAGCTCTCATAGCTTCTAAGACTCGCTCACATCTTTCTTGTGACCATCTAGTTTTTAACATAAGTTCTTCCATTGATATCCAACCTTTTCTGGTTGCAATAGAAAGGACTTCCTCTTGGTCTTCTGTGAGATTAGCAGGAATAAATTCTACAAGTACTACACCACTCTTCAATTCCTTTTGTTTAGGAATTAATTTTGCTTCTGTTAGTTTTTCAATAGCTGTTGTGACATCTTTAGCTGTAATTATTTTACCAGGACGATCTTTGTTTACTAGAAGAACCACTTCACCAAGGGTCATTAAACCACCTGTTAATTCTTGAGTGGTTTTTGCTTTGTCAAGAATTTCTATTCCTAATCGCTCATAAAAATCCCCGCCACCTATTCTATCCCAGAAGGTAGCACTTTCTTTCCATTCGTAAACACCTATTTCATCTGGCAAACCAAGTTCTTGTCGTAATTCTACAAGTTTCTTATAGGAATCTTCATTCTTTTCTATATCTTTTTTCCACTTCTTCTCAAAATCCTTTAATTGTTTCCGAAGTTCCCTAATGTGTTCTAACATTTGCTCAAGATCGGTAATCATGAGCTCAGCTTCTTTTGCTTGAAAAGCTGATTTTATTCTAATTTTCTTCTCTATATCTCTTAAGCCCATTTTTATTCATCTCATTAGGATTTCTATGGTTATCCAATAAATTTAACGTTTCGAAATTCTTTTTTTACATTGGTTGTTTTTTATAATATTTCTTCAACCAATCTTGTATTTTCTCTTCTAATTTTTTCACATCATGATTTTCTAGAGGAAGTGCTTTTTTATCGATGTACTTGTTATACAAATAATTGAATTGATTCTTAATTTGTCCAGCAAATTGATGTTTTTGTCCGAATGTTCTTTCACATTCATACAAGGCTTCATTTAATTCTTCAAGTACAAAATCGGAATCCAATGATATTTCAAGATAATTTAGTATTTCTTGTAAGTGGCGGTATAAATTTCTATACGCTACTGGATTTCCTTGCACTTTTCATTACCTCTTTATTATTACTTCAATCTTTTTTTAAATAAAAGGAGAAAAGAAGGTTATGGATTTCTTAACGATCTTCGGAAAGTGTTAAGCCATCTCACAGCTTCAAATTCTAGTCGTTTGACAAGTCCTTCTTCTAATACCTCATCGGGTGGTTTTGCTGCTAACATTTCGTTCCAATTGATAATTTCTTTCACAATATCAGAACCTTCGCCAAATCCTGGATAAGATTTGAGGATGTCAGCCATTTCATCAAGATTCGGTACTATTAATTCTACTCTCGCGACAGAACCTAAACGAAGTAAATCGATTAACTCGATAGCACCTGCAACAAAATCGGCACTTTTTGCAGGTAAACTATGCATAGCGTCAAAAGGCATTGCAAAAGTTTCTACATTTTGAGAAATAGGTATCGGTGCTACACCTTCAGCAAATCTAAGTTTTTCTGCTCCATAAGGATACTTGCTCACAATTTGCTCTCGTGCGAGAAAACTTTCGAGATTAAAGCCCATTTTTTGTAATTGGAAACGAGCTTTAAAAGCATCGCGAATTAATGCTCGTAATTGTCTTCGGTACATCCCAGGATCTAAAATCCCATCAGCAAAACTATTACTGAGATTATCAATTGTAGCGATACATGAAAATAATTCTGCTTCTAATTCAAATTGTGATTTGTTCTTAGACGAATATGACATTTTTCTAACCTCTTAATTTGATTCCATTTTTTTATGAACGATATATAGCTCTTTCGTGTATTTTCTATAGAGCTTAGCAAAATCGACGGGACTTATTTCACCGTCTTTGAACTTTTCATCAAGGGTCGATAATAAATCTGCTAAGGCAACAGATTTAGCTTGTAAAAGTAATGATTCGCTTTTATCCATATCTTTTGGTAATACTAAATCTTCGTCTTCAATTTTTGTTATTGTTTCAGTTGTTCCTTTAACAAGTTCAGCTCGTAATTTCCGCAATTCATCATCTCTGATTTTTATTTTATCTTGTAAGGAAGTTATTGTTTCGTTAATATCATCTACTTTTTGTTGGTTTGGTGTTATTATAGCTTCCTTTGTTTGAACTGTTGCTTTTTGTGGAATGGTTCTAGCTGTTCCTTCCATATCTGTAAACTGAGGTTGTACTTTCATGAATAATGATATTAAAGCATGAATTACTTGGTAAACATGAACATCTGGTTTCCAATCATGAGTAATATTCAATAACACATTACCATTTTTCTCGATATTTGGATGACGGATATTTTTCTCTAAAATCATGACTTTTGGAGGGTATTCGGGATATTTTAATGGTACAAGCACTTCGACAGGAATTTTCCTTTCACCAGAAGATGTATTTACAATAACATCTCCTTTCCATCTATTTAATTCACTGCCAATAGGAGCAAAACCTTTTGTATAAGTAAACATTAGTTGTGCTTCTCGAGCTATTGCCATATCATTTATTTTATTTCGTGACGAAGTATTCGTATTCTCCTCTACTATGTTATATTACAATCTCTAATTTAAACATTAATAATTGACCATATTATTTTTTTAGAAATATTTTCAATATTCTAATAATAAAATAAAGTATTTTATATTATTTAAGGAGTACTCATAAAGAAATTTCTTTTAAAAAAGGATTAAAAAGGAAAAAACACAATGGACACAATTATTATAAACGATTTTTGTATCCTTCTTATGTTTAACAAAGTAATGTTACTCTTTGGACATTAAATTATGTTCAAATGTTAAACTTAATAAAGAAAGATAATAAGTTAGCATTAGTCTAGAATTCAATGAGTGATTGAAATGAGTGAATTTTCGTTCTGGGACCGAATCAAACAAAGATTAGGTATTTATAAACCACCTACAGAGGTAGCTGAGACTGAAACTTTTGAGATTTCCAGCGATCCCAATTTATTAGTTGCTGTTCGCAATTTGAAGAAACATTTTTTGGTTGCAGGTGGAGGACTTATTTTTAATAGAACTCCTATTTTCTTAAAGGCGGTTGATGGCATATCCTTTGATGTTAAAAAAGGTGAAACTGTAGGCGTAGTAGGCGAATCAGGTTGTGGAAAATCAACTGCTGCAAGAGCAATTCTTAATTTATTGACTCCAACAGCTGGTCATGTCTTCTTCAGAAAAGAGGATGGAGAAATGGTTGATCTAGTTGCTCTTGATAAAAAAGATTTGCGAGATATGCGAAGACAAATGCAAATAGTTTTTCAGGACCCTTCAGCTTCATTAAATCCAAGAATGACTGCATTTGATATTATATCAGAACCTCTTATTATCCACAATGTTGCTTCTGGTGACGAACTAAAAATCAGAACCATAGAATTGATGGAAAAAGTAGGTTTGCAAATTCATCATGCATTTAGATTTCCTCATGAATTCTCTGGTGGTCAAAAGCAACGTGTAGGTATTGCTCGTGCCTTAGCATTAAACCCACGATTTGTTATTCTTGACGAACCTGTATCTTCTCTTGATGTTTCTGTCAGAGCTGCAGTTTTAATGTTGTTGAGAAACTTACAAAGAGAATTTAATTTAGCTTATGTATTTATTGCTCACGACCTTTCAGTTATCAGAATGATCTCTGATACTGTTTGTGTTATGTATCTAGGTAGATTAGTTGAAGTTGGTACTGTTGAAGAAGTATTTGAAGATATGAGACATCCATATACCAGAGCATTGATTTCAGCAATTCCAATACCCGATCCAACAGTAAAACCAGAAAGAATTTTCCTTGAAGGAGATCCTCCTTCACCAGTTGCTCCTCCCCCAGGTTGCAACATCCATCCACGGTGTCCAATTGCAACTTCCATCTGTACACAAGAAGAACCTCCTCGTGTGCAAATATCCCCCACTCACTTTGTTGAGTGTCATCATGTAACATCTAAGTAAATAAAAAATTAAAAAGGTCAATTGACCTTTCTCTTCTTTTCTTTCATATATTTATAGCAAATGATTTTTTATCATCAATTAATTCTTCTTTTTTCTTTTTTAAAAATAAAAGTAAAATTGTAGAGCAAAGGATAACAATAGCTGCTATAAGAAACAACCAAGGATACCCTCCGAAAGGATTAAGAGTAATTTTTGTAACATTCCCTTCAATAATTAAACCATGAACAAAGGTAGCCAATGGCTTAGTTGCAGTACCAAATACAAAGAATAATCCTAAAAACCTAGCTTCAAAACCTTTTGGTACTACATCAGCCGGTAAAGCAATTTGATAAGTGCTAATAAGGATATTTCCAATTCCACCAACAATTACTATACAATATATTGATGAGAAATTTTTCATTAAAGCTAATAATAAACAGAATGTCCCATAAAATAAGCTCGCTAAAATACTACTTTTCACTTTACCCATTTTTTTACCTAACCATAATAATGGTAGTATCATTATCGCAATATAAACCCCCATAAGGATATTACTGGCAAATGATGCTTTTGTTTCAGAAACATTAAATCGTTCTGTTAAGGAATCTATCATGCCTGTTTCAACTATATGAGTACCAAATGCCCATAAACTACTAACAAATAATAGTAAAATCCATTTACGTTTATCTGATTGCAAAACCTCTCGAGAAAGTGTTAAAAGTTTTAGAAGGCTTATTTTTTCTTTTTTGGCTACCATAGACTTTGGTATAAATATTGCTGTTAAGACACCTGATATTCCAATCAAAACACCTGTGATTATCCATACTAACCAATGTAAGTTGTTGTCTACTAATAAGGAGAAGCTTATAGTTGCTATAGCTGCCCCTATTGCACTCAAAATTGTTATCACAAGAGCAGCAGTTGTTCTCTGCTTTTTTGTAAATAATTCAGGGACCAAAGCTAACCATGGAGCATAGGCAATGCCAATACTAACATGAAGACTTATCATTACCAAAAGTACTAAATAAAATTGAGTATTTGAATTGATCAAAAATTCTGTGAAGATAGGAATAATTACCAAAAGTAATGCTGCAATAATAGATCCTAGAAGAATTGTTGGTGCTCTTCCTCCGAATTTTGTTTTAAGATTGTCACTTATTATTCCCCCAATTAATACACCTAAACACAATGCTATCAGTGAGCAACTAAGCAAAAGTGAGATTGTTGTTTCGCTTTGAAATATTCTTCGCATTATCTCTCTAAAATTAACATATTCAGCGGTTGTTAGAAAATTAAAACCAAAACTAAAAATTCCTATAATAAAAAAATGTTTCAAAGGAGTTGCTTTCTGTTCTACCCTTTCTGATTCATTCTTTGTGCAATGTTCTGAAAAATCAATGGAAATGGTTTCCGTATAAATTTGATTTTCATCTTTTTCAAAACTCATAGAACTCACTATCTTACACAAATTATTGCTTTCACTTTCTCTCATGAATTTCCTATTTAAATCTCTCAATGCCCCGAGAGAAAAGTTAAATATAAATAATAACTAACTCTCAAACCATACTAATTTATAGTATCCAAATTTGGTGATGTATATGGCCCCAGCAATTTTCAGTGAATGGTATTATTGGCTAGTACTAGTTATCACGTTATTACTAGTAACATTAGTTATGTACTTAAGTGTAAGAATAATCTGTGGTCGGAAAAAACTTGATGCTGGATATTTCTTCAGGTTGTTTTTTGTTTCAATTCTATTAGTGGTTGCAGTTGAGGCTGTAGCTCAAGGATTGTCAATGTTAACAGACCTCTTCCTTTTATCATCAATGTTTTATATTTTCCTAACAATAGGTTTTATCTTAGTGATTCGTTATCTAGTAACTGTTCCAGCAGTTCTACCTCATGCTGCATCTGGAGATAAATATTGGCAATGGTCAATATGGATAACTGTTATATCATTATTCCTTATCTTGGCAATTGCATATATAATCTTCTTAATTTCCAATGCAACAGGAACCCCAATTTATATTTTCATTCCCGGTTAATTCGAAAAAGAGCTTAATTCTCTTTTTCTACTTTTATTTCTTTTTAAACCATTAATAGCTAAACATCAAAAAATAATTTAAATAAGGAAATAAACCCCTATTTGATTGTGAGAAACATGAGTGATGAAGCTACTAATGGTGTAACTAATACCATTCTGGATTCTACTGTACTAGCACTAGATACAGGAGAATTATTATGGTCCCCTAATAGAGGTCACCAAGAGAAATGGGATGAGGATGTCCTTTTTGCTGGTTTAATGATTGCTCTTAATCAAATGCATCATTCACTTTATGATGATGATATTTATGCAATTCAAAGTAAAAACCAATCATCTCTAATAGTTATGTATACTAATCCAAAAAATAATTGGCACCTTATTGCACGAAGCAGGTATACTGAAAAATCAATCATTTTTGATCTTGTAGAAGAATTAGGTGAAACATTAACTATTGGTCTAGGAACAAGTTTATCTCATGATTCAGCTAATCTTGATATGATTGATTATGTAGTGGATAATGTTATTAGTTCATTCTCTGGTTTATGAATCCATTTTCTTTTTACCTTTTTTTCAAAGAAAAGTAACTGATAATTGACTTATGTCAATAACCAAATAATTTTAAATCAAATCTTAAGATGATATTACTAGACAATTGCATTTTTCATTTATTGATGATGAATGTAATGGAGGTTTCAGTAAAATGTCTGAAGAAGAACCACCAAAAATTCCTGTAGTCGAAGAACCCGAAAAAAATGATACCGAACTAGAATCTCTTAATAAGAGCATAGAGGATAAAACCGGAGAAATATCTCAACTAAAAGAAAAGATTGTTTCTTTGGAAGCTGAATCTAAGAGTAAAGATGACGAAATTACTTCCCTTAAAGAAGAACTAAATACTTTACAATCTTCTGACTCTGAAAGCAAACAAACCATTAAAGATTTAGAACATCGACTTTCTCAAAAAGAACTTGAAATCACTAGATTGGAAGGTTCTGTTGAGGATTTAGGGATCGCTAAAAAGAAAATCGAGGATCTTCAAAAAGATCATAAAGCTCTCGAAGAACGAATGCGCGCTTTCCAAAAAATAGCTGAAAATGAACCACGTTTTGTAATTCTAAATGACTTGCAAGAATTTGGTGAAATGAGATTAAATCAAATTTCAATGAAAGCTGGTGTTTCTCCCGCAATTGCTAAGAAATGGCTCGAAGAGTTAGAGCGAGCTGGTTTAATTGATATTCATGGTGAAGGACGCGATAGCAATCCTTTAGTTTCTTACAAAAAGAAGTAACTTTAATAAAAAGTATCCAAAACAGTGTTTTTTGGATATTTTTCCCAATTTTTCCTTTTTTTATATTACCATTCAATCTTTTTTGAACGTTTAAAAAATAGGACAAAGAAGTTTTAAATGCTCTTACCTATTATAAAACACATTGTTATAAAAATATTCAGATCTGAAAAATGCTAGCCTTCTATTTGCCTAGCTATGAGGAGGTACCTGATTACCTTATGTCCAAGCTACTAAGAGCAAAAAAAAGAATACTCGCTAATTCTTTCCTTCTTGCAGTTATTTTTGTAGCTCAAGTATTGGGCAATTCATCTTTTTATAGTACCTCTTCTCCTTTTGATTATGAAGATATTACAGATGTCAAATTAATTGATCAGATAAAATCCGCAACTTCTGAACTGACTTCACTTTTTAATGATGAATTAGGTATATTTGTTTGGAATATTCAAGATCCTTTAAATCTCACTCGTTATGGTGATCTCAGCGATTTATCGAATTCAGACGAAGGTCTTGAACATTATGATGCTCAACAGTTTTTAGATGGATTAACTAGCGATATTTTAATGCAATATATAACATTGAAAAATAATGTTCAAATTGCTCTTGATTATGTTGGGACAATTGAGGAGGAGAAGCAATTCAATCGTGAATGGATTTTTATGACAGAGAAAATCATCGGTTGGTTATATTATCAGGTAGCTACCAATGATCAATTAATTAGTATTTTAAATGCGCTTTCAAATGATAATAACGGATTTGAGCTCTTTTGGAATAGTTTAATTCGTTCTAAATATAATGATTTTGTAGGTGAACGTATAGCTCTATTACCAGATA
>JAEORM010000119.1 GCA_016840905.1 Candidatus Gerdarchaeota archaeon
GTAGCAGTAATTAGAAGGTGTCCTTCTCTGGTAGATTTATTAATGAGTTGTTTTTGGAAGACAGGTAATATCGTAACAGATGTTTCAATACCCAAATCACCACGAGCAACCATGATAGCATCACTTTCATTTAAAATGCGATCGAAATTAGTTATTGCAAATGCGTGTTCAATTTTACTTACAATAGGAATATCTTGATTAGCATTATTGATTATTTTACGTAAATCTTGAACATCAGTATGTGAACGAACAAATGAAAGGGCAATATAGTCAGGTTCAAGATTTAGAGCAAAATCTAAATCATCAAGATCTTTTTCTGTCAAACAAGGAACTTCCAAATTAACATTTGGAATATTAACTCCTTTCTTGCTTGTAATTTCTCCAGAGGAAAGGATTTTACAATTAATATCGTTGCCATTTATTGATAAAACTTTCAGACCAATTATTCCATCGTTAATGAAAATTAAATCATTCTTCTTGACTGATTTGGTGATTGATTCTAAGGCAACTGTTACTCTATCCTTATCTCCAACGATTTCTTCGGTTGTTAAAACTATATCATGTCCTTGTAAAAGTGTTTGTTTTCCTTGAACTTCTCCTAATCTTATTTTTGGTCCTTGTAAATCAAAAAGTATAGTTATTTCATCTGATAATTTACGTACTTGATCAAAAATTTTCTTATGCCACTCATGTGAACCATGTGAGAAATTTAATCTGGCTACATCTAAACCAGCTTCAATCATTTTTGCTAAAATATCTTCATTTTCACTACCAGGACCAATGGTACATACGATCTTTGTTTTGGCGAAATCCTTATTGCCAATTTTACCTTTTCTAATTGAAGTCAAGAGATTCTTCACCTATCAAATGAGCGATTAATACTATACTTTAGTTTATCCTTTCTAAATGTTTAGTAAAATAAAAAAGAAAAATTAGACAATAGTCTCTAATTCACTAAAGAAATATTTCTTGTCATCATCTTTTTCTATTTTTTCGCCTGCTTCTTTAGCTAATTTAAGATAATTGTCTTTTTCTATTTTGTTTCCCGCGACAGAGTAAGCTCGAGCTAATGCTTCATATGCAAAAGCTAAATCAAAATCTCCAATATTATTTGTTTTACAAATATCTAAACATCTTTGTGCATGTAAAAGAGCGGAGTTTGATTCTTTTAACACAGAATAAACTCTAGATATTTGCCATTCACCTCTTTCAAAATGGAGAGGTTTACCTATTTTTCCCCAGAGAAATCTAGATGCATGGGCAGAATGAATCATTTCAAGATCCTCTTCTAATGTTCTGTTTTGTTTGTCAAGAAGATCCCAAGTGTGATTAAATGCCTGTTTTGCTATCTTTTCATGAAATTCTTTTTCAGTTAGTTTTTCATCTGTCATATATTTCACCAGAGATATATATAATAACATTTGTAGTTTGTTTATAGGGATACTTAGTTATAAAATGAAAAATCTGGGTGTTATTTTATTAAAGAATAAAGCAGAAAATAATAAACAATCATAGGAGCTAAAGAAGAGATAAATCATGCCAGGAATAGCATTTTATGTATTGATTGGAAATATTTCTTTGCTAGTTATAGGATTGTTTATTTTACTGATAATCAAATTTGCTAAAAGAAAACCTTTATCTTTTAAAGGTCGAATTATCGAAAATGAAATTCCTGACAATATTACTAAAGATCTTCTTGAAAGAAAAATTGCTGGATTTTATCGTGAAGGGAAATATCAACATGCAGTAATTTATCTTTTTTACTTGCTAAGATTATTTTGTAAAGAAAATTTAGTTGTTAGAAATGCTAAGATGATTCACTATAAAGAACTAAAAAAAGCATTACTAGGCATTGTTGATTTTTCTCAACTTGAATATGATAAATTCCTTGGAATATATGAAAAAGCACGTTTCACGAAAGAAGCAGTAACTCGAGACGATTTTGTTAGATTTAAATCAATATATACAGGAATTTCAGGTCAATCATTTTAATTTTTTTTCAAAGAAAGAAAAATATTTTGGTTTAAAGATCTTTAAACCAATCATCATTGTATTCACCTACCCAAACAAAACCAAATGTATCAGGGCCTACATGGACTCCTACAGCAGGTCCTACTTCTGCCATGAGTATTTCTTTTGGTGCATTGGGTAAGGATTTAAGATATTCAATTAGTTCCTTGCATTTCTCAGGATTGCCAGAATGTGCTACAAAGACTGTTTCGTATATTTGCTTTCCAGCCATTTTAGCTAACAATTTTTTAATTGTGGTATCAATATTTTGCCACAACATAACTTTTCCAGGAGACACTATTTCCCCATTTTCAATATGAAAAATAGGTTTGATATTCAAAACTGTTCCCATAAGATGTTTTAATCTACTAATTCTTCCCCCTCTTCTAAGATATTTTAATGTTGCAGCATAACTAATCAAATGCACGTTAGGAATTATCGCTGTTTCTAAGAAACCAATTATTTCTTGTCTAGTTTTTCCTTTTGCCAATTCTCTTGCGGCAATCAATACAACTAATCCTGTTTCAATAGTTCCACTTAATGTATCAACAACAAATACGTTATTATAATTAAATTGCTTGACAACTAAATTTGCTGTGTGATTTACAGCACTTAATTTTGATGAAAGCGTTAATAATAATATTTCATCATATTTCTCAAGATATTTATCGATAATTTCTTTAAACACTTTTGGAGATGGTACCCCTGAAGTAACACGTTCACCAGCAACTAGTCTTTTATAAAATTCTTCTGTAGTTAAATTAATGTATTGTTGACGAACTTCTTCATCATTGAAAATCACATTAACAGGTATTATACCTATATCATATTTCTTAATGAATTCAATTGGTAAATCACATGTTGAATCTGCAATAATGCCAATTTTCTTCAGACTTATCACCTGGTTATTTTTTTTATGATTTATTAATTATGTTTTGTTTTATATCTGTAAAAAGTTCTTTTCTTTTTAATTCAATTATAGTATAATAATATTCTGTACTTGAGATTTAATATTATTTATCCATGGAAAATTTTTCAAGATTTCTCCTTTTTAGGTGGTAATGGAATTAAAACGCTTGTCCGTTTCATATATTCTTCATAACCGGGTTTAGTAATCAAATGTTTTTCGACTTCTGGTACACCTGTAACATATCTTATTAATAACGTATAAATTATCGGTCCCGATATAGCCATAAAAGCTAACCAATTACCAATAGCAAAGGTTATTGAGATAATATATAATCCCCAAGCCATAGTTATTTCACCAAAATAATTTGGATGTCTAGTATATTTCCAAAGACCAATTTCAATAATTTTACCTTTATTATCTGGATTCTTAATGAATTTCTTCAATTGCCTATCACCAATTGCTTCAAAATAAAATCCTAGTAACCAGA
>JAEORM010000120.1 GCA_016840905.1 Candidatus Gerdarchaeota archaeon
AGGTATACCTACAATTGCTGTAAGAGATAGAGTTAATACGATAGCAAATTGAACTTTTGTAAAGAATATATTTTTCATCATTTTTTAGTACTCCCTATTCTTTCCTCTTTTTACTATTTTTCTCTACATATTATTATACTATCATTATTTATTTAAAAATTCTTTAATTAAAGATATTTCCTTTTATATGCTAAGGAACTTATATTTACCTTACAAATGATAAACTATTAAGAAATAATTATATTACCAGAATTATATAGTCTAAATGGTAAACTAAGAGTATTTTCATTTAGGAGCAAGAGGACTATTGACATTTAATAATTTTCTAAGAATAATAGGAATGACCTTCAATAAGGATATACGTCAATTATTAGGGAAAATACAGAAAGTTTACAAAAAAGATCCTAATTTTTCAAGGAGGATTTCTCTCAAATCAACAAAGATTATGTTATGGGGTGAGAAAATTATCAAACATGATGGGCAATATATTATATCTTCATTCATTCCCCCTCTACCATCACAAGCATATTATGAATTTGCTACTTCTACACCTAATATTGAAAATATTTATACCCAGCAAAGTCTCTCCATACGTTCTGCTCCAATTTCTTGTTTTTTAGCTTTAACCAATGCTTGTAACTATAATTGCAAACACTGCAGTGCTAAAGGTCGAAAAACTGACAAAGAACTAATAACTGAACAATGGATTGACGTTATCAATAAACTTCAAAATATGGGTGTTTCAGTTATTGGTTTTACAGGTGGAGAACCATTATTAGTAAAAAACTTGGAAAAAATTATTTCGGCAGTTGATAATAGGAGTGTTACTATTCTCTATACGAATGGTAAAGGATTAACCTATGAACGTGCTTTGGAATTTAAGAAAAACGGATTATTTTCTGCTGCTATAAGTTTAGACTCTCACTGTAGTGATACTTTTAATGATATGAGGAATAACCCTGAAGCTTTCGATATTTCAATTAATGCAATTAAGAATAGCCGAAAAGCAGGATTGTATACTATGATGCAATCTGTTTTCACCAAAAAAACTGCTACTGAATCAAATCTTCTTGAGCTATTTAAATTAGGTAAAGAATTGAAAGTTCATGAAATACGAGTTTTAGAACCGATTCGCTGTGGCAATTTATTTAATAGAGATGATCTCAAAGATTTCTTTTTTGATAAAGAAACCAGGAATAAAATAATCAATTTTCAAATAAAAATAAATAAAAAATTAGGCTACCCAAAAATGACTTCGTTTGCTCATACAGAAAGTGACGAAAAATATGGTTGTGGTGCTGGAACACAACATTCCTATATTTCCCCAACTGGTGAACTTCTTCCTTGTGATTTTGTGCCTTTATCTTTTGGGAATGTTCTAAAAGAGGACTTGAGCAAACTTTGGTTGGATATGAATAAAGCAATAGGTATTCCAAAAAGTGGCTGTTTTGCAAATAAAATCAATTATCTATTGAGAAATTATGAAGAAAACACTTTTCCTTTAAATAAAGAAATATCAACAGAAATATGTTTACAACATCAAGACCAAATTTTCCCAAGAATTTATCAAGTACGACAACAAGCAATTAAACATCAAATTCAAGAGTAAATCACAAATGAGGAAAGAGAACTTTACGATGGGAGGTTAAAACAATATTTCTAATTGGCACAACATTTCGCATCTGGTTTAAATTACTATGGCAGAATAAATGTAAAATTAGTCCTAGATACTGGTTTAAAGCTTTCTTCATAATGTTAGTGATTTCTTTTTTAACACCCTTCAGGTTTATAGAATATCTTATTTTTAATCGAAAGATAAAACGAGCGACTATTACTAAACCACCAATTTTTATTATTGGTCATTGGAGGAATGGTACAACTTATCTTCATAATTTAATGACTGTGGATAAGCAGTTTGCTTATTTTAATATGTTTGAAATGGTATATCCACATATTTTTCTTGGTTTTGAAAGACTATTCAAACCTTTTTTTACTCTAACACTTCCAAAAAAAAGACCAATGGATAACGTTCTGATAAATTTTGACACTCCACAAGAAGAAGAAAATGGAATAGCTAACCTTTGTAGCCTATCTATCAATATAGCTTGTGTGTTTCCAAACAATAGAGATAGATATCTAAAATATGGAAACTTCAAAAAAGTATCCGAAAAAGAAATCAAAATTTGGAAGCTAACATATCTGAAATATTTAAAAAAACTCTCAATAAAAAATATGGGTAAACAATTACTAATAAAATCACCAGCCAATACATTTCGAATAGCACTACTCCATGATCTATTTCCTGAAGCAAAATTCATCCATATTAAACGAGACCCTTATACGACTTTTTTTTTCAATGAAGAGATTATATGAGAAATTATTTCCAATATATTATTTGCAAAAACCAAAAGGAAATAATGATGAAGTAATTTTTAGCATATACAAAGAACTTTACAGTAATTTTTACAATGAAATAGAAATGTTGGATAAGAATAATTATTTTGAAATTTCCTATGAGGATTTAGAA
>JAEORM010000121.1 GCA_016840905.1 Candidatus Gerdarchaeota archaeon
AGCTGAGAAGGTTATTAAGCATCTTGTATATTCGTCTCTTTTTGATACCAATGAACTTTCAACATAGAGATATTATTTCAATTAATGATTTTAAAAAGGAAGAAATCGAATACATCCTTGAGTACGCTAAGCAGATGATTCCTTACGCAAAAGCAGAGAAACATACCACATTACTGAACCATCATATCCTTGCCACCCTCTTTTTTGAACCAAGTACACGAACAAGATTGAGTTTTGAATCAGCAATGCTACGTCTTGGCGGTTCTGTTATCAGCGTTTCTGATCCAAAATCGTCTTCCGCTGCGAAAGGTGAAAGTTTAACAGATACTATTAGAACAATAGAAAATTATTGTGATATAATAGCAATGAGACATCCCATGGAAGGATCAGCTAAACTTGCAGCAGAATTCTCTCAGGTACCCATTCTTAATGGAGGTAGTGGTGCTGAAGAACATCCAACACAAGCATTACTGGATTTATACACCTTATTAAAGGAATTAAAATCAATTGAAGGAAAAAGAGTTGCTATGGTTGGTGACCTAAAATATGGTAGAACAGTTCACTCATTATCATACATTCTATCAAAATACAAAAACGTCAAAATATATTTCGTTTCACCACCTACACTAAAAATCAGTGAAGAAATTAAATCAGATTTGAAAGATGCTAATTTAGAATTTTTTGAAACTGAAAACCTACAAGAAATTATCCCTGAAGTTGATGCTATTTATATGACTAGGATACAGAAAGAGCGATTTGCAGAGGAAGCTGAATACGCTAAAGTTAAGGATGCCTATGTTCTCAATAAGAAATCATTAGAAAAAGCTAAAGGACCAATACCAGTCCTCCATCCATTACCAAGAGTCAACGAAATTGACTATGATGTTGACGAAACAGTTCATGCGGTTTACTTCAAACAGATGTATAATGGTGTGATTGTTAGAATGGCTTTACTTAATTTAATACTTGGAGGAAAAGTCTAGTTAGGATGTGATTAAAATGGAAAAAACAGTTGATTCTAATAGTGAATTAAAAGTATCAAAAATTAAAGATGGCACAGTGATCGACCATGTAACTGCAGGTGTTGCATTGATTGTTCTTGAAATGCTTGGAATAACTGGAAGAGAAGGAACTGTAGCAACATTATCTATGAATGTTCCTAGTAAGAAAAAAGGCAAAAAGGATATTGTCAAAATTGAAAGTAGAATTCTAGATAGAAAAGAAATAAACCAAATAGCCCTTATTAGTCCTAATGCAACGATCAATGAAATTAAAGATTTCAATGTGGTCAATAAATTCCAAGTAAAATTGCCAGATATTGTTACTGGATTTCCTAAATGTATAAATCCCAAATGTATTACAAATGCTCGCGAACCACAAAAACAAACTTATTTTGTTAAAAGCATTGAACCGCTAAGAATTCGATGTAAATACTGTAATACTGATATGGATCAAAATGATGTGATAAATCAATTAATGAAATTCCAAGGATTAACACAATAGCTATAAGAAATAGAGAGATTCCCTTTTAGGGGAATTTTATTCTTTTTTTCAAATTAAAAGTCGACAATTGGAACTGAAATTCTTGCTCTAATGGCTTCAGCTTCGTTAACCGAAACTTTAATGGTATATAATTTATGCTTTGTTCGGAATTTCATTTTTACTTTGTCGCCTATTCTTTTCACTCTACATTCTGTAGCTTGATCAATTATGGCATCAAGTTTTGATAGATCTTTAATTTCTTCAGGCATTTTATTCCCTTCATGTTTATTATTTCTAATCGTTTTCGATTTCTGTTTAGTATATAAGATTTTGTTTTATGTAGAATATTCCCTACAAAAAGATATCTAAAGGAGAGATAAAAAAATTACTTAAATTAAAGTAATTTTTCTCCTTCTGTGATATCTTCCATAAGTAATCCTGAAATCATTTTTGGATAGAAATCAGTTGATTTTTGAGGCATACGTTCGTGCTTCTTTGAAGCATCTAAAACTTGAGAAGCTTTTGTTGCATTCATAATAACAGCTGTTTTAGCTTTGCCTTTATCGACATACTCGAGAGCATCCTTAAGCCATCTTATATAAAAGATATCTTCATCAATTTTTAATTCCTCGGTTTTGAAAATGCCATTGAATAATACTTCCCTTACAACAACAACATCTAATGTTTTATAGGAATCAGCATGCTTCTCCTTAAGATAGTTATCAACAC
>JAEORM010000122.1 GCA_016840905.1 Candidatus Gerdarchaeota archaeon
GGAGCAAATGAGTATATCATTAATGGCTATAATGTTTTAGCACCTGGAATTATTGAAATAGACAAGTCCTTAAAGAAAGGCGAAGGAGCTGTAGCGTTAAGTTCTGATGGTGAGGTTTTATCTTGTGGAACTATGCGTATCAATGCTTCAGAATTGGCTCAAATGGATAAAGGAGTTGTTCTTAAACCTAAATATTTTCTAAAGAAGTTTACTGATGAAGTAGCAATCAAAATTAAAAGAAAACCACAAACATGGGTAACAGTAGTTAAAGCAAATAAAGAAACAATTCAAAGCTATGAAGAACGAGCTATTGAATCAATTCAAAGTATTAGAGAACATTATCCCGATTTTCCCCTTTCAGTCTCTTTTAGCGGAGGAAAGGATTCATTAGTTTGTTTACAATTGGCTAGAAAAATTCCTAATTTGGATTTCAAGATACTTTTTGTAAATACTAGTTTGGAATTTCCTGAAACTGTTACCTACGTAAATGATTTCATAGAACAAAATAACCTCAAAGATAAATTTTGTAAAATGGATATCCCAAATGAACGATTTTGGGAAGCAGTGGAAAATTATGGTCCACCAGGGAAGGATTACCGTTACTGTTGTAAAATACTCAAAATTGGTCCAGTAAATGATTTAATTGAAAAATGTGTTGGTGAACGAACTCTTAGTTTGATAGGACAAAGAGGGTATGAAAGTATCGCCCGTTCTGAAAGTAGAACCTTATGGTCAAATCCTTGGATACCAAATCAATTAAATTACACACCAATTCAAAAATGGACTGCTTTACATGTCTGGTTGTATATCTTCCAGGAACAGCTTTACTATAATCCAATGTATGAAGAAGGGTATTCGCGTATTGGTTGTTGGTTATGTCCAGCTTGTAATCAAGGAACTTTTGAGCTCATAAAAGAAACGCATAAAGATTTGTGGGATAAATGGGAAGATTTTCTTAAAAAATGGCAGAATAAAAATGAATTACCTGCAGAATGGCTTTCTTGGGGATTATGGCGATGGAAAAAACTTCCGAAAAAGATTATTGATCTTGCAGCAGAACAGGGTGTTAGTTTAGCATATGAATCAAGAGAGAAACAAACTCTTGGTGATTGGTCTTTGATTTTCACTCTTGTAGAAGGTTTTGCTACTTGCAAAACAGGTGAAATATTGTTAGAAGGTTCTTTCAATAAACCGATCAATCTAGAACGACTTGTACAGTTTTGGGCTATTTTTTCTGAATCAGATTTTGATGAAGAATTAGGTATACTTTCAGCTAAAACACCATCTGCTACTGTAACACTATCTGCTGATGGAGCAATAGTAGCAAAAGGAAAAACAATGAAAGAGACAAAAGACTTGCTTAAGAATCTGGTCTATGAAGTATTCAGATCCGAAGAATGCAATGGTTGTACTGTTTGTTTAACTCATTGTTCAAATAATGCTATTTATATTAGTGAAGAACTCAATCAAGTAGAAATCAAAGAAGAAATATGTGGTCAATGTAAAAAATGCCATCAAAGGTGTCCAATAATAAAATTCGGTCATAATGAAATAGAAGAGCTATTTTCAAAAGAAAATAACTCCTGATCATTTACTTATTTTGATTTTAATATCATAATAGCTTTCGCAATATCTCCCTCACTTTCAAGGAGGGCATTTTCAGCCTCTTCCTCTGAAACTTTGGCTTGCGAAGCAACAAGAGCTATATCGTCATCTGAAATTTCTACTTCAATAATTTCAACATCTGATCTTTCTCGTTTTGTTGCTTTACCTGATACTTGATAAACTTCTGCACCCATAAACATCTTAGTTACTTCTGCTTTAGGGATAACCAATTCATGATCAGCAAATCTAATGATTACTTCCTCGACCCCTTCTAATTCGGTCATTTTCATTTGTTTTCTTATTTTAGCCAAATCTCTTGGATTAATACTCATTATAATCGCCTACGTTAAATTTCAACTATTACCTTTAAAATATTGTTATTTTTCAGATACAACTTACTAATTAATATCACTTTCTTAAATCTGCTTGTTGCTTTATAAAAAATGAAAAAAGATGAAGTGGATATTTTTTTGGTATAAGAACAGGAGTTTTTTTACCAACTAGCAATATCTACTCGCCATTCACCATCTTCATCTATAACAACATGAATTGGTACTTGACCCGAGCCTTGTGGTTTACCATCTTTGTCCAACCTATAGAAGAAGAATTTTATATGATTATCGTTGCTTTGATCTTCAACTTTTTCTTTAAATTTGTATGAATATTTCAATTTATCAATGTATTTTCGACCAGTTTTCCAATATAGATCTGGTGATGAACCATATCTATCAGCTTGTTCCTGGTGATATTTTCTAAAAGTCTTTAACCATTCATCTCGATCATTGTCCATAATCAATTCATAGTGAAGAGTAGCAATCTCTTCAGCTGTCATTCCAGGTTTTACTTTTTTCCCCATGATTATCCACTAGTAAGATAATTATTGCTTATGAATAAAAAATTTTGTGAATAACTATAGCATTCATAAATTCAGTAATCGTTTGATATTTTTATCAAAAGGTTTTCTTATAATCCCCTTAGAGGTGATAATACCTGTGATATTTTCAGCTGGTGTAACATCAAATGCTGGATTAATATTAGGTGATGATAAATGATGAATAATCCTTCTTTTTGGATATTTATCACTTTCATTTTCGATACTCAAAGCTGTTCTCACTTCTTGCCCATCTCTTTCCTCAATAGTGATTTCATCACCTATTTTTAAAGTGGAATCAAATGTGCTAAGTGGCGCTGCAACATAAAATGGAACGTTATGTTCTTTACATAAAACACTTAATGTAAAGGTTCCAATTTTATTTGCAATATCTCCATTTAATACTATACGATCTGCTCCTACAAGCACTAAATCAATTAAACCTTTTTTTATTAAGTAGCCAGCTGAATTGTCGGTATGAATATAATGCTCTATATTTTCATTATATAATTCCCAGGCTGTTAATCGAGCACCTTGTAATCTTGGTCTAGTTTCATTAACATAAACAGTGATTTTTTTACCCTCTAAATGAGCTTGCCTTATTGGTGCAAGTGCGGTACCTATATCTACTGTTGCTAGTGCTCCTGCATTACAAATAGTCATAATATTCTTATTATTGGGAGTAATTAGTTCACTACCAAATTCACCTATTTTCTTACATTCCAATATTATTTCAGCTGTAAATTCTTCTGCTCTTTTTCTAAGTGATAGACAATTTTCCTTAATTGAATTGTTTTCATCTAGGGTTTTTCTCATCATTTCAAGTGTGTTAAATAAATCAACTGCTGTCGGGCGTGTTTTAGAAAGCTTTTCAATCCCCTTATCAAAAAAATCCAGAAATTCATTCATTGATGATCCTTGAAATGAATTTGAATAAAGAACCAATCCGTATGCTGCTGTTACACCAATAAGTGGTGCACCACGAACTATCATATCTTTAATTGCAAAACAAATATCATCAATTGTTTTCGCTTCAAAAATTTCAAACAAAAAAGGTAATTTTCGCTGGTCAATTGCTTTAACTATATTAGGTCCATCCCACCAGATCGATTGAAATTCTTTGATTTCAGAATTGATTTTTACTTTCAAGATAAATTACCCTAACTATTATCTATTAATTTATCAGTTAATCATAATCTAATTGGAGAGTGCAAAAAATATAGATATTTTTCTCGCCTAATTTTTTCTTTAAACGTTCGATGGTTGGTTTCCATTTATCGCCCATACCTGCGAGAACGAAAATACCACCAATTTTTGCCATTGATTTTTCGACAAGTTCGACCATCATCTCGAGAGTTGTTCCTGTTCTACAACTATCCTCTATAATTAAAACTCGATCATCAATAGTTAACAATCCTTTTGGCAAATTGAGTGACAGTAATTCACCTGTTGATTCTTGTGGAAAATGAACTTTTATAAATTCACGAACCCCCAAATCTCGAGTTCGTTTTGCGATGGCAATTTCAACCCCTAATTCTGATGCAAGGTGAACAGCCATTGGTAATCCTTCAGGAGCAACAGCCCCTATTTTTGTAATACCTGCATCCTTGAAATTATCAGCAACATATTGAGCAACTAACTTTAGTAATGAGGTATTGCCAAGAAGCATTGTGGTGTCAAAATACCCTTTGAAAAAAACTAATTGATCTTTAACTAACCGCTCTACATTGAGTTTTTGTTTTGCAATACTAATTATCTCATCAGCACGGTCTGAAGTGGGTAGAACATGTCCTCTAATATATCGATTTAATACTACCTTAGAGTAACCCATTATCTGACTTAATTCATCGTAAGAATGATATTTTTTTAACATTCGTAATAATTCAATGGAGCGAATCCGCTTACGAACATCCTCAAGATAATTGGTCAGTAGTATCCCCTCGAGTCTAATTATTGTATTTAAGCACTTATAACAATATTACTAACTACTACTATATAAAGAAATATCGACTATACATCTATTTTTTCACTGAATTTCCTTCTTTCCAATTTATATCAAATAATTCCCTAATCTTTTTAATTTAACATGAAATAACAATTAGCTAATTTATCTTCAAAAATTACTAGTCGTGATGAAATGTTTGAAGGACAAGAAGAGATTAGACAGAAAGAATTTCCACAGTTGTTAAATAGAGTTTGGCTTAATAGTTCTGCTTTTGTTCCCCATGCAAAGTCTGTTATTACTGCGATGGAGAAGTTCATGCACCATTTCCATGACCCACAAATTGGTGGGAATGTTGATGATTTGTTCAAAGAAACAATGGAACAAGCATATCAGGAAGGAAGTAAATTACTTGCTTGTTCACCAGAAAATATCTCAATTATTATTAATACTGCTCATGGTTTAAATTTCCCATTACATGGTATCGATTGGGAAAAAGGTGATAATGTAGTTACCTGTCAATTAGAATTTCCGACCAATTATATGCCTTGGATGTATATCAGTAAAAGAAAAGAGGTTGAATTAAGAGAAGCAAAATATGATTCTAATTTTCATGTTAGTGAGGATGATATAATTGATCTTATTGATGAACGAACTAAGCTAGTTTCTCTTTCACTAGTTCAATTTAATAATGGTCAAAGAATCGATGCCACTAGAATTGCAAAAGTTGCCCATGAACATGGTGCTTTAGTAGCACTTGATGCTATACAAGCAATGGGTGTGGTTGATGTTTATCCTTCAAAAATGGATGTTGATTTTGTATCAGCTGGTGGACCAAAATATTTGATGGCCCCATTAGGGATAGGACTTTGTTATATTAGTCCTCGTGTATTAGATAGTATGACACCTCCCTTACAAGGAACTGGTAATTATAATTTTACAGATAGAGATTGGAATGATAGAACTGTTGAATATCATAAAGGCGCAAAGAGATTCGAGTATGGTACTACTCCATTCTATTGTTTGGCCGGTTTAGGAGCAGCTTTAAAGATCATTAATTCTGTAGGTATTGAAACAAACGCTACTCATAATTTTGCCCTTACCGAACGATTATATGATGGTTTCGAAGAAATGGGTTTGCATGTAATTACCCCTCGTGAGAGAAAAGAAAGAGCTGCATTACTAAATGTTCGTATTGACAAGAAATATGATCCAACTCAAATAGTGAAAACTCTCGAAGAAAAGTATAAAGTAACAATTTCAGCGAGATTTGGAGGATTGCGATTTTCAACTCAATTATACAATACAGAAGAAGATATTGATAAAGCACTTGCAGCATTGAAAAAAGTGCTTAACTAAAAGCAATCTCTCTTCTTTATCTTTAATTGCTTACCTTTTTAGATAAAATTGCTTAATTAATCATTAATTCCAATTAACTTTAAATAAAATCAAGCATTTGTTATGATGTGGGTTTCATGAAGGAAAAAGTAGAAATTAATACTATGACTGCTAGGAATGTCTATTCTTCCGAGTCATTGGAGTTTGTAAAAAATGTTCTTAAAAAATTCTGTAATGTAGAAATTCCTGATAAAGCTAAAGAAATTCACAAACAAGATAAATCATCTGATTATACAGATGAATATCGCATATATGGTACAAATGATCAAGGAATAAAATATCATTCCTATTACAAGGTGATAGATAAGACAGTGAAAATACCTACATTTTATACTGTCTCGAGTGAAACTTTTGGGTGTGAATCTATTTGGATAAAATTCACTATCAGCTCCCAAGAAGGATTAATTTTAGAAATAGATTCAGAGGATTCCAAAGTTATACACGATATAGTAGCCTTTTTTGAAATGGAATATGGTTATTGTCGTAAACAATCTGAAGAAGAGATTTTTGATGAAATTATCCATGAAATGAGGATACATGGATTCGAAGAAAATGGTGAAGAAGGTATAAAGTTAGGACTTAAAGCTATCAAAATTTATCCTCATGATTACTGGGCACAATTTTATCTTGGTTGTTCTTATGCCTTAAATAAACAACATGAGAAAGCAATTAAGCACTTAATTATTGCTTCAGAAAAAGATCCAAAAAGCTATGATGCTTTTTATAATCTCGGAAAAAGCTATTTGGAATTAAATGAACTTGATAAAGCTAAGAAAGCTATGTTAAAAGCCTTTTCTTTAGCAAAAGACAATCATGTAATTAATTATTATCTGGCAGTAATTTTTGAAAGGAACAAGGAAAAGGAAGAAGCCATAAAATATTATCAGAAAGCAATCAAACTAGCTCCAGAAAATCTCCCAGAAGGAAAACGAGGGATTATAAGTTATTTAGAAGAAGCTAATGAACGATTAAAGAAATTAGAAGAATAAATTAAATAAAAAACATAATTGAGGGTAAAATAAAATTTATTCTATCCCTCTCAAGTCTGTATGTTGCAAATATTTTGATTGTACACTTTTATTTAATTCACCAATATTAGATTCTGAGAGAACTGCGAGTGGTGCACTTACACCAATTCTTTCGCCTGTAGAGAGTTGTATACCAGATCGGCTGGCAGAATCAGCTCTTCTTCGGGCTGTTCGTTGGGTAACGATACCAGAGCCTGTTGCGTAAACAAGTATCCATTTGTTGTCATCTCCATTATAAAGTAAAACTGCATCAGAACCATTTTGGCTCGCGTATGATTCAAGTTTAACAGGTTCTTCATTAAGATAAGAGAAATATTGTTCTGCAATATCTGTCTTCTTAATCTCTTGGAATTCATCTTTTTCTCTATGGTAAATAAAACAATGTTTCTTTGTCAAGTCTTGGGACTCTCCAATTTTTTTTAGTTTTTTGAGGGTTTCTGATAGCCATTCTGATTGCTATTCCTATTATATTGAATAAGTGTCAATTGTTACCTTTCACACTTATATCAATGTTAGAAATGTATTGAAAAATTGCCTTTTTAAAATATTGATTTAGGTAAATTCATACAAATTAATAGTCTAAGGATGGTTCATCGGTATCTAGTATGGTAATTCGATTTTTACTTGCATCATAAATGCCCTGCTTAAATTTCATATGCTTCTCAAAATGAGCTCTCAAGCATTTCCCACTTGGGTGAAAATACTCTCTGTGTTCTTCACAAAACAATAAGCTTTCTTGATCTCTAAATGGCGTACCACATTCTGAGCATATTTTTTCTTGAATCTCAACGTAACATCTAAAATGAGCAATAAAATTGACTGTAAGATTGTCTGAAACATAAATAAGATCGTTTTCACTTATCAGTTTATTACAAATAGCACATCTTGAATTAACACTAGACGTAGTTTTAGAGAGACCAACATCGTCTTGATGCATTATTGTTCACCAATAAACATTATAGGAAAGTTAATAATAAAAGAAGAATTTCGAGGGAGACAACCGAAGATATTCATAAATCGAAAGAAAACTTGAAATATCTACATTTATAGTGAAAATTATAAAGTGGATGTGCTAAACTAATTCGTAGTTTTCACAAAGATTTTTAAATAATCTTTAAACGCTCAAATACTAGAATATTAATCAATTGTTGGTGTAAAAAACAATGCCAGGTAGTAAAAGCCCAAGTGGTGAATTCGCGGGACGACAATTAAAACATAAACGACGAAAGTTCCGCTGGAAAGATATTTACTATAAACGTAAAATGTTGGGTTTAGATAAAAAGACCGATCCTTTAGCAGGAGCTCCACAAGCTGCTGGTATCGTGGTTGAAAAATATGGTGTCGAATCTAAACAACCTAACTCAGCTTTACGTAAGTGTGTAAGAGTTCAATTAATCAAGAATGGAAAGCAAATTGGTGCTTTTGTCCCACTTGACGGTGGATTAAACCACATCGCAGAACATGACCGAGTCGTAGTCGAAGGAATCGGTGGTGCTAAAGGTGGAGCAAAAGGTGACCTTCCAGGTATTAAGTGGCGTGTTTCAAAAGTTAATGGCGTTTCACTTTCAAGCTTGGTCTATGGCAAGAAAGAAAAACCAGTTAGATAGGTGATAAAAAATGTCCAAAGATACAAAAGCAAAGAAGGAAGCACCAAAGAAAGACGCTAAAGAAGATTCAAAGAAAAAAGCTGACGCTAAAGTAGAAACTTCTAAAAAAGAAACTAAGGAAACAAAACCCAAAACAGAAGCTCCTAAGAAAGAAGTTAAAGCAGAAACCCCTAAGAAAGAAGTAAAAGCTGAAACTCCAAAGAAGGACGCTAAAACCGAAATTTCTCCAAAAGAAGATAAAGCAGCTAAAGTTGAACCTAAAAAAGAAAAACCAGAAGAAGCAGTTGTAAAAGAAACAAAACCAGCTAAAGAGGTTAAAGAAGAAGATAAAGCAACTCCAGAAAAACCTGCTAAAGCTCCAAAACAACCTGCTCCAGCTAAAGAAGAAGAAAAAGAAGAAATTCTTCCAACTTTTGAAGAAATAAAATTATTCAATAAATGGACTTACAAGGATTTAGTTGTAGATGATCCTGGTTTACAAGCTTACATTTGTTTGAAACCTGTTATTGCTCCTCATACTGGCGGAAGATATGAGCATCAAAGATTCAAAAAAGCAGAGATGCCCATTGTCGAACGTTTAGTCAATAAATTAATGAGAACAAGAAAAGGAACAGGTAAAAAAGAACGAATGATCAATGCTGTAAAAATTCCTTTTGAGATTATAAACGTAAAAACAGGTCAAAACCCACTTCAAGTTTTCCTTAAAGCACTCCAAAATGCTGCCCCACGAGAAGAAGTTACCCGTATAACTTATGGTGGTATGGCTCAACTTCAATCTGTTGATGTTGCTCCTATGAGACGATTAGATATCGCTTTGACAAATATTGTTGAAGGTGTATACAAGAAATCATTCAACAATGTTTTATCAGCTGAAGAAATTCTTGCTAATGAGCTCATTGATGCAGCAGATAACAAACCTACAAGCTTTTCAGTTAGTAAGATGCTTGAAATTGAACGTGTAGCCTTAAGTGCTAGATAAACAATTCAAATAAAAAATCCCCTTTCAGGGATTTTCTTCTCTTTCTTTATTTTCAATTTGTTCAGTTGATTTTGAGTTGAAAACAAATTCTTCTGGGAAGTATACTCTTAATCGTTCATTAAAAACTCTCTGAAGAACAAAAATACTGATTATTCCTATAACCAAAAAATAAACCAAATCGATATATCCTTGTAAAAAGTCAAAGAAAATAGCTGATGATTGTAATAAAATTGGTAATATCACTATTAATAAGAAATAAGCTAATATTAATTCGAACCACTCCCATTTGAGTTTTATTTTAGTTGTTTTTTTATTTTCAATTTTATTTTGCGAGATCAATGTTTCATCAGTAGCTATTTGAGCTGATTTCTCTTGAGATTTCTTCTTTTTATTCCTCAAAAATATTACAATCACATAACACAAAGAACCAAGAAAGCAACAACTAACTATAATGTAAAAAATAATATTATAGATCCAACCAATATTCGCAAATTCAAAGAAACCACTTAAAGACAAGATAAAATTCCATATTGCATGTATAATGATTACTGGTAAAATTTTGTTAAGATGTAAAAAGACTATTCCTAATACTATCCCTATGAGAAAAGTGGTAAAAAAATGCATAGTAAAATAATAAAAAGAATAATTTAGATCTGTCGTTGAATGGGCAAGACTAAAAACTAATGCTGAAAAAAGTATGGTAGCATTCTTATTATAGCCATTTTTTAGAATTGAAATCAAACTCCAACGAAAGAAAATTTCTTCTGAAATAGGTGAAAAAATGCAGGTAATAAAAGTGGCAAAACAAATTACCCCTAGATTATCGGATTTAAAAAAATCATATGGTGTTTCAATTATTACTCCACTGAAAAAATGCTCTCTGATAAGCTCAGGTACAATTTGAATTATCCCTACAATAGTAAAAATAGCTAATATTGCTAATCCAATTATTTTGCCATCTTTTCTGGTTAAATTGAAAGGCTTTTTTTCAGAAGGAATAAAATTTATTCTACGATTTAAAAAAAGAAATGTTAGACCTACAAGTATTATTGCAATAGCATTAATTGCTAAATTGAAATATAACTCAGCTGCTGGATAAGGTTCTTCTGTAAATGTTAATTCTATTCCAGCGAAACTTAGCACTAGTAAAATAACTAATCCGATTATTATCCCTATAACATTGAAGCTTGAAGTATATAGTACTGCTGCCCATAATCCAAATCTCGAGAAGTCTCTGCTTTTATTTAATTGTGGATATCTTATTTCTTTTATTTCTTCCACCGAGTATTCCCCTTGAAGATAATCTACTGCCTTATTATTAAATATGTTTAACTAAAAAAAGAAAAGCTAAATTATGAATAAAAGTAATAATTCATAAGTTAATAATAACATTAAGGTTTTAATTGGAGGCATAGTCGTGGAATCTTCTGTTCTATCTACCATTTTAGGCAATTCTGTTCAGGTAAGATTAATCGAATTCTTTCTCATAAATGATAAAGGCATGTATCAATTAACAGACATTGCTAAAATACTAGAAATATCACATTCAAGAGTACATGATTTGATTGATACTTTGGTGAAAAAACGAATTATTTTTGAAACAAGATCAAAACGCAATAGACTTTTCGAGCTCAATGTTGACCATCCAATAACGAAGCAACTAAAAGAACTTTATAGAATAACTCGTGCTTATAATATAGCCTCAGAATATTAGAATGACGATAACTGTAATATTTGTAAAGAGAAGATTTACTTAGAGGTAAATTAAATGTCCAATCAAGAAAAAGAAAAACGGTCTTTTATTTTAGAATTAATAACCGAAGCACAATCACATGTACATCATAATAAGAAAAGTGATGCTCTTGCATGTTATGATAAAATTCTAGCTAAATATTCTACTGAAATAGCAGCTTTGTATGGAAAAGGAATGGTTCATTATCAATTTGAAGAATATCCACAAGCACTTGAATATTTTGAACAAGTATTGAAAATTGATCCCAAGGAAATTGATTCCTTATATGCAAAAGGATCAGTCTTAAGTAGACAAGGCCATCTAGAAAAAGCAATAGTAGAATTCGATAAGGTTGTTGAAATTAATCCCAAAATGGATCTTGCTTTAATAGCAAAGGGATATATCTTACTTGATTTAGAGAAAAATGATGTTGCTTTAGATTGTTTTGTGAAAGCAGAGAAAATAGGCCAAAAAATGGAGTTGCTTACAGGGAAAGGGCATGCACATCGAAGGTTAAACAATAAAGTTGAAGCTAAGAATTGTTATGAGTTGGCTCTTAAGTATGACCCATATGATTCAGAAGCTTTAATGGGTTTAGGAATCTTATTTTATGAAGAAAAGAATCTAAAAGAAGCACAAGATTATCTTTACAAAAGCGTGGTTCAAGATGATGAAAATCTTGAAGCATGGACGATCCTTCATGATATTTTTAAAGCAACCAATCAGAAAGATAAAGAAGCCATCGCTAAAAACAAAATTTCAGAACTCAAAAAATAGACGTGCAACGCTTTGTATATCAGCAAGCACTCTTTACTCTTTTTTCAATTAACACAAAAAACTTATTTCCCACTAAAATAAAAACTACTTGGAAAATAATTTTCCAAGGAAAAAAGATAATAATGTATGTGGTAAAAATTGGTGGCTCATTGTTATTCAATGAGAAGGATCAAATTAAACAAAATTTAATTTCTAATTATGCAAAAACAATCAAAAATATATTCACTCAAAAGAAAGAAAAGTGTGCTATAGTAGTTGGTGGAGGAAAAATAGCTAGAAAATATGTTGCTTCAACTCGAGCATTTGGTTCTAATGAATCTTATAATGATATTGTTGGGATAGAAGCAGCTAAATTGAATGCAAGACTATTAATAAGTGCTCTAGGTGACAGTGCTTATCCTAATCCCCCTAATAGTTTTCAGGATTTTCTAGAGCTCTATAATAAAACCGAGAAAATAATTGTCTGTGGAGGTTTCCAACCAGGTCAATCGACCAATGCTGTTGCTGCACTTATTGCGGAATCTATTTCTGCGAAAAAAATAATTAATTTAACAGATGTGGATGGTGTTTATTCAGATGATCCTGATAAAAACCCTCAAGCAAAATTATTGTCAGAAATAAAGATTACAGATTTCTTTGAATTAATAGCATCTCAAACAACAAAAGCTGGGCATTATCCTTTATTTGATCTTACAGCATTACAAATTATTCAACGTTCAAAAATTAATATTATATTTACAAATGGTAATGAACCTAACAATCTCATAAAGGCATTGAATAATGACCCAATAGGAACTACAATACTATACTGATACTCAACACCAATCCTTCAATCACTATATAACATTCTTTTTCCTTGGAAATAAGTATTGAAGGAAGTATAACTATGAATCTTGTTCCAGAAGAAAAAAAAGGTGAAAATTCGTCAGAAAGAAATGAAGATAGTACTGTAAAGAATGAAGAAGAACTTGATAACGAAGAACAATCAGATGATAGTAGTGAAGAAGAAATCAGCTCTGAAGATTCTGAAGAAGAAAAGGATGAAGAATTTGATGAAGAATCTGAAGATGATTTGCCTTATAAATTTGATAAAGAAGAGTATATTTACAGCAAATTGATCAAGAAAAGAAATCATGTTTATTCATGCATAGCTAATGTCTTGAAGAATTATAATCGAAAACAGGTGTTAGATGCTTTCATTCCAGAAAGAGAGAAAATTGCTATGAAACTAGCAACAACATTAATGACAAAGGATGGATTATCAGCAAGTGATTTCAGCAATGTTTCTACCGCTACAGCATCTGCAGAGACTGAATCTATTAATGAAATAATAAATCTCTCAGCTATTAATTTCTTGATTAATCAAGTTTATTCGCTTTCAGTACAAGATGTAGGAGAAATGGAATTCTCAAAGGAAGCTAAAACTCATTTGATGGAATTGGCATTAGATTGGGCTAAATTACGTGACCAAGCTTTTATGTTTTCAAACGGCATGATAAAATTGGAATATGAACTTCATGATGAACTCTATTTTATAGAAACTGAACTTTATCATGAAACTGAAAAGAAATTGAAGAGCATTGGCGTAGAACAGAAAACGGGTACAAGTGTAAAATTAAAAGAAATGCGTGATCAACGTCGTAAGATGTCTGATAGGACAATTTATGAGTTAATTGATCTTGTAAAAGCTTGGCATAGTGAAATTGCCTATCTAAGAAGAATAACCGAATTTTATGCTTCTATGAGAAAATTGAGTGAGGAAGAGATTGAAGCATTGTCTATTCTCTTCGAGAATTTTGGTTCATTAATGTCATTGACAGACCTTAAAAAACCATTTAAAGAATTACCAATATCTGTCATTGAAAAATTACGACAAAAAGGCACTGATTTGACTCCCACTGATGAAATGAGATTATTAATTTACGAAACAATTCTCAAGTTTTCACTAGGTGATGAGGATATACCTTATTTCCTTTGTAGGAAGATTACTAAAAAGGAAGAGGCGTTTCTCGAGATTCCAATAATCTCTCTATTATTGTTTTCAAGATTTTGCAACTCTTATAGTGAAACAACAAGAAGCAAAAAAGCGCATGACCTTGAATTGATTGTTTCAGAAATAGCTGATCTTAGTGGTTGGGAAGTTGTGGATCAAAATGTAGAGATAATTAGTGAAGGTGATACTGTCACTGAAATTGATTTGATCATACGGAGAAGTAAGGTGCTAATTATCATAGAAGTAAAAGACCTAGCTTTATGGCGAGGTTGGTATTTCGATAGAGAAAGCTTGACAAAACGTTATGAGATATTTGCTACTGCTGTGAAGAAATTACGTGAACGAAGATTGCTAGTGAAAAACAATGCTGCTCAACTATTAATTGTTACTGCGTTAACAGAACGATGGAAAAGAGTAGATGGTGTTCCTATAGTTCCATTAAAATCTCTACACAAATATCTCAAGAAATTGAAACGTTTAGAAAGTAAACGAAGTAAACCTAGAAGATAATTAATCTTCTTTACTTCCTTTATTCTATACTGGCTGATTTTTTCTTTTCTTTAATTTGCTCTTTCATTGTTTTTAGAGCAATAATACTATTTTCATCTTGATTCCCAAAAGGTTCGATGTGATCAATTCTTCTTAATATATCAAAAAACATGATAATCTCAAAGATAGCTGCTGCAAAAGATAAAGTGTGCATAATAGCAATAACTGGTGTGGACATGGCACTAAAAGTATGTCCTGTAAGATTGAAAATATTTACTAGTGGAAATACTAATGCAAAGAAACCAAAAACATATGGAATAAATCCTTGACCTAAACCAGTATTGATTCTTCTCTTCAATTGTCTCCAAAAAATGTTGAAAAATAAAAAGGTAAAAATAAAGAGAAGAGAAGCTGAGAGTTCAAAAATTTCGGTAATGAAAGTAACATAGTCTGGATCCAAATTACCAAACAAAATAGTGAATTGATAAAAGATAAAAGCGATTTTTATCCCACATTCGATGATTAATAATATTGCTGAAATAATGCCTAATTTTGAGTATTTGAAATAATAAATACCAAGCATCATGATTCCTGCAGCTAAGATGCCTATAAAAGAAGTGAAAATACAATTAGTAACAATACTTTCAATTGGTAGAAAAGCTGCTGGGATTTCTGTACTATAAACAGTATTGAAAATAATAAATCGAATTAACGCATAAGCCATATCTAGCACTAATAGACCAATTAATAATCGTGCACCTAATTTTGCAATGTTCTTTGCATATTTATAACTTACACCCATAATTGCCGTCACTTCTTAAGTTACTTGGGATAAATAGTAAATAAAATTATTCTTTCTATTAAAATGATTTGTTGTTAATCATTGAAAAAAATAGCTTTATATAAGAAGAGCTAGTCAATTACTCACACAATTGATAATTACTCACATAAATAGTAATATTTAAAATAGTTGTTTTATCAAAAGTTTATTGTTAAAAATAATATTGATAAAACTCTCTGAAGGATAAATTAAAAAAGGCAAAATTACCGCGAAACCAATTGAATAACGTAGACAGGAGATTTAATCATTGAAAAAAGAACACAAAGACACAACAAAAATTGAAGATGAGATTGAAGCGTCTCTTAAAGATGAACACATTAAAAAAGAAACTACTATAGAGACCAAGAATCTTGTTGAACTTTTGACTAAAATGAAAGAAGAAAACACAATAACTAACATAGAGAAAATTATTCCCATAGCTGAAACTTTAATCAATGATTTAAACCAAGCACAAAAAGAAAAAAATGACTATCTAGCGATCTTGCAAAGATTCAAAGCTGATTTTGAGAATTACAAGAAAAGAATGGAAAAAGATGCAGATGCAAATGTTCGATATTCTTCTGAAAGGATTTTATCAAAAATATTTGAACCAATAGAAGATATTAGTAGAGCAATCAAATTTGCTAAAGAAAATTCACAAGAAACTATTCCTTTTGAAGGAATTGAAATAATTTATAATAAACTCACACGTGTCCTTGATGATGAATCTGTGGAAATAATCGCTCCAAAGCAAGGCGATAAATTTGATCCAAAATACCATGAAGCTGTTATGGTTGATGAATCGGGAAAATACGATTCAGATGTAGTAGTGCAGCTTTTTGAGCAGGGATACATGATAAAAGGAAGAGTATTTCGTGCAGCAAAAGTGATGGTTTCAGTAAAAACTAATGAAGAAAAATAATCAGTATTTTGTAAAATAAAAAAGTAATAAAAAAAAGGTGAAACAAAATGGCTAAAGTTGTTGGAATTGATTTAGGAACAACTAACTCAGCAATTGCATATATGGAAGGTGGAAGTCCTACCATAATTCCAAATGCAGAGGGCGGAAGAATAACTCCTTCTGTGGTAACAATTACAGAAGATGGTGAACAAATAGTTGGTGAAATAGCAAAGAGACAAGCTGTTTCCAAACCTGATAGAACAATACGTTCGATTAAAAGGAAAATGGGTTCAACTCATCGTGTAAAAATAAACAAGAAAGATTTCACGCCACAAGAAATTTCTGCTATGATTTTACGTAAAATGAAAAAAGATGCAGAAGACTATCTTGGTGAAGAAATAAATGAAGCAGTAATTACTTGTCCAGCTTATTTCACAGACAGCCAAAGACAAGCAACTAAAGATGCTGGAAAAATTGCTGGTCTAGAAGTTTTGCGAATAATTAACGAACCTACTGCTGCTTGTTTAGCATATGGTGTAGGCAAAGAAAAAGAAGAAACAATCCTTGTATTTGATCTTGGTGGAGGTACCTTTGATGTTTCTATACTCGAAACTGGTGATAATTTATTCGAAGTTAAAGCTACTAGCGGAAATAACTATCTTGGTGGGGATGATTTTGATGATCGTGTTATCGCTTGGGTAGTTGATGAATTTAAGAAGCGCGAAGGAATTGATATCAAAACAAATGCTTCAGCAATGCAAAGAATACGAGATGCTTCAGAAAAAGCAAAGATTGAATTGTCCTCCAAACAAAGGGCATTCATAGATATTCCTTATATTACAGTGAATAAAGAAGGTCAACCAATAAATATTAATTATGAAATTACTCGAACACAATTCCAGAGAATGACCGATGATTTAGTTGATAAAACAATTGGTCCAACAAAACAAGCTCTTACTGATGCCAAAATGAAACCATCTGATATTGGTAAGGTTCTATTGGTTGGTGGAGCTACTCGAATGCCAGCTGTTCGAGATGCAATCAGTAATATTTTTGGTGAAAATAAGATCTATAAAGGAATTAATCCTGATGAATGTGTGGCAATTGGTGCAGCAGTTCAAGCAGGTGTCATTAAAGGTGATGTAAAAGACGTTTTATTATTAGATGTTACACCTTTAACTTTAGGAATAGAAACTTTAGGTGGAGTTTTCACTCCAATTGTTGATAGAAACACTACTATTCCTACAAGTAAAAGCCAAGTCTTTTCTACAGCAAGTGACAATCAACCAAGCGTAGAAATTCATGTTTTGCAAGGAGAAAGGAAATTCGCTAAAGATAATGTAACCTTAGGCAGATTCAGTTTAGTAGGTATCCCTCCCGCACCAAGAGGAGTACCACAAATCGAAGTTACTTTTGATCTTGATGTAGATGGTATCGTTGCTGTAAAAGCTAAAGATTTAGGAACTGGTAATGAACAAAAAGTTACGGTGAAATCTCCAAGCGGTGTCAAACCTCATGATGTTGAACAAATGGTAAAAGACGCTGAAAAATATGAAGAGGAAGATAAGAAGCGATTAGAACAAGTTCAAATAAAGAATGAGTCTGAAAATCTTATTTATTCTGTAGATAAATTACTCAAGGAAAACAAAGATAAATTCACAGACAAAGATATCGCTCCAGTAAAAGAGAAACAAGAAGCATTGAAACAAGCATTAACTACTAATGACTATGATGATATGACTAAAAAGAAAGATGAGTTACTAGAAGAGGTTCAAAAGTTAACCACTAAACTCTATCAACAAACAGGTCAACAACCTGGCGGAGAAGCAGGTTTTGATCCAAGTCAATTTACTCAGGGTGGTGGACCTTCTTTCACCCCACCTGGCACCAAAAAGAAACCTGAAGAAGAACATATCGTCGATGTCGATTACGAAGTCGAAGATGAAGATAAAGAATGAATGAATTGTTAGGTATCTAACAATTCAAATTTTTACTTTTTTTTGTATTTTTTACTTCTTTTTATTATGATATTACTTATGACCATTAATTCTAACGAAAAAATACCTATCAAAGTGATTGTTGATCCATTATTTAATGTCGCTGTTGGAGTTTGAATTTGAACAGTACCGTTCACATTTATAGGCAAAGTAACATAGGAAGGATGATTTTGGTCTAGATAAATTGTGTTCTTAGCAATGAAAGTTTGATTGTTAGAAAAGAGTGGGTCACCATTATTAGGATTAGCATTGAAACGTGGGTAATTCGAACTTGAGACAGCTATTCTTAGTTTATGACCTGGATTTAGAATATATGAAGTGCTCCATAAATTAAGATCAACTTCTACTATCTCATCTGGAACCAAAAGCTCTGGTGTAGTGAAATTATTGCGATATTTGGCACGAACAATTCCATCTTGGATTAACATTGATCGTCCATCAGGATAAACATCGGTAATTTTCACGGTAAAATCTGTATCTGTACAATTTGATGATACCCAAAGATGGGCTGTCATTTTACCGGTAACTTCCATGTAATTAGTAAAGGTACTCGAAGTAAAAATTAAAATATCATCTCGAGATTCCAAGCTAGATTGATCCTTGGGACCATAGGGAAGCACCAAATTACAACCGCCTATAGTAGGGACAGGATTTTCAGGATCATAATTATAATCTAATGAATCATCTAAAACTATGGGAGTATTTGTAGTAATTGAACCATTACTATGTAAATAGAAATTAGTGTATTCCACTGGAATTGGCCATGTATTTGTTGAACGCCAGAAATTGCCATAAGCTCCATCATAAACAGGTCCCATACAGTAGTATTTTACAGCATTAGTATCATATAACGACCCTTTATTTTCCAAATAGTAATCAAAGAAATCTGTAAGAAGACCTGTATGGTAATCTGTTATAGCATTTTCAGGGAAATAAATTTCACCCTGTTGCCGCTCGTAATAGGTACCATGCCCCCAAGGTCCAATAATCAAAAATGACTTACCTTGAACTGAGGGATCACTTTCGTATTGATACCCTAAAAAGCCATCAATTGTTCCTTGAGAGAAGACATCAAACCATCCTGCTTGAAATAATCCTGGACGTGTAACAGTATCATATTTTCCCTCCATTGTTACATTTTCCCAGAGATAACCAAAATTCTCATTTTCATAGATAATTGGTAACCAAAAAGTGCTACCAATGCTTTCCAACCAGCCTGTCACTAAGGCTTGTCTAAAAGCTCCTCCAGTAAACATTACATCATGATACAAATTTGGTGAAGCAATTTGAATAGCTTGTGCTACTAATCCAGTTGGTTTTGCTAAATTAATGAAAAATTGATTTATCCCTAAAGCTGACATACCATAAGTAGCGATTTTACCATTACACCAGGATTGTTGTAATATCCATTTTATGGTATCAAATCCATCTGTTGAAGCATTCTGAAAAACCATATCTATCCCCTCAGATGCAAATCTTCCCCGCGCATCTTGGATTACTGTAACATACCCTTTTAGAGAGGTGAAGATACCTGCTGCAAAAGATGCCCCATCCTTATTATAGGGTGTACGTAGTAGAACCACTGGTAAACCTCCTGAAACATAAGATGATGGGATATAAACATCAGTGGCTAAAAGGATGCTATCCCTCATTGATACCATAAATGTACTCTTATCATATTTTAAGTAAATTTCATCTAAATAATCCACATATTGAGCATGAGCTGTAATGGGATAAAAAATACTAATGGAAATCAACACTGTTATTAGTACAACTTTAATTTTCATATGTTATATTACTCCTATCAATAATAAAAAAACTACCTAAAAGAATAAACAACTTGGTAGTTAGAAAGGTTCTTTCCGACCAAATTTATCACGAGCGTATTTACCAAAATCTGTTATTTGTGCTAATTGATTTTGATTTAATACAGGTCCATCTATACAGAGTCGTAATCCTATTGGATCAACAGTGCATTGCCCACATAATCCAATAGCACACTTGAAATATCGATCAGCTAAACATGCTTCATAAGAGAATTTCATTTTTTGAGCTAATTTAAAAGCATTAAACATCATAAGTTCAGGGCCACAAGCATAAACCATATCATAGCTTTCTCCTACTTGTAGTAATGCATCCCAACACTGTGTAGAAAATCCTTTGAATCCAAAAGAACCATCATCAGTACTTGGTTTATAATTAAAATCAACATTTGTCTTTGCTAAATTTTCAAAATAATCTTTGAAAGCTAATTCACTTTTAGTTCGAGCACCATGGAATAAATGAACTTGAATATTCTTCTTTAGAGCTTGTTCTGTTAGAAATCTAGTTGGTGCTATACCTGTTCCTCCACCTATTATAGCTATTTTATTACCAGCAAGAGTAAATCCTTTACCAAAAGGTCCACGAATACCTAGAAGATCACCTTCTTCTAGTTTATGGAACGCTTCTGTTGCTTTCCCTATTTTTGCTACAGCGAAAGTGATTGAACCATTTTTTTGCTCACATGAAGCAATACCCATTGGTTTCTCATCTATACCATAAAGCCACATCATAACAAATTGACCAGGATAAGCTTTTTCAGCTATTTCAGGAATAGCTAAAGTAAATGATTTTACGGGTAAGCGTGAATCTTTAGGTGTTTCTTCCACAATTTTATCTATTGGTGCTACTTTTAGAATTCCATGTTTACTTATAGTCATTTTTAATTCTCCTATTCTTTATGTGCCAATCCAACTAAATCTGAGGTTTTTGTAAAACCTTCTTTCTCTAAATAATTCTTCAATCCTTCAGTAAGGTCGTTAAAAATTGTTATTTTTTGTGGATTTTGTTGGTAAGCAAGTGCTGTGCCAATTTGTACTGCAGTAGCTCCTGCTAACATAAATTCTACAACATCTTGCCACGATGAAACGCCACCAACACCAATAATGGGTATTTTTGCTCCTAACTTAGCATATAGATCATAAACACATTTTATTGCAATGGGTTTAATTGCTGGTCCTGATAAACCTCCTGATTTATTGGAAAGAATAGGTTTCCGATAAGTCAAATCTATAGCCATAGCTCTCACAGTATTAATTGCTACAATACCATCAGCTCCCCCTTCAATTGCTGCTTCAGCAGGGATAATTAAATTAGTTAAGTTAGGAGAAATCTTAACAAGAACTGGTATTTTTACCGCTTTTTTTACTTCGTGAGTTATGTTTTTTACAAGCTCTGCATCTTGTCCAACAATAGAACCATATTTCCCTCCATGAGGGCAAGAAACATTGAGTTCAAAAGCATCAGGTTTGGCTTTCATTAATGTTTTAGCAACTTTAAGAAATTCTTCAATATCCTTACCAAAAATGCTACAAATTATTGGTGTGGAAATTCTTTTCTTATAACCATTAAGTTCTGCTAAAAATTCATCACAACCTGAATTAGGTAGGCCCATTGAATTGATAAGATTGCCATTTCCCAATTCCACGACTGTAGGATTGTCGTATCCTGCTTTAGGATCTGGTCCTATAGATTTAGTAGTAATCGCTCCACAACCTGCTTCTGCAACTCGAACCATGATTGATTCATTGACTCCTAAAACACCAGAGGCAAGAATAAAAGGATTAGCCAATTGTAGTCCGCAAAGATTAGTTTTAAGCAATATTTAATTCTCCTTAATGTCAAAGAATCCTTCTTACACTAAAAATTTTCGGAGAATGAGGGAAAAACTTGCTACTAAAAATTAACAAGAAAAACTATATACCATATAATAAATGAAAAATAAATTTAACATTAGAAAAAATAGTATTAGGGTGGATTATCCACCTTCAGTTCGAGCAATGAGATAAACTTTTTCGTAATCTGTTAAGCCTACTTCTTCAAAAGTTTCATTATCATCTAACTGCCTTCCCCTATATACAACAATTACTGCACTTGCAGGAATTCTTTTTTGTCTTGAAATTTCTCTTTTCAATTCCGCCACTGTTGCATTAGGTTTAACTTCGACATCAATTACTCCGCCGCCGATTGCAGATACTACCCTGATTATCATCTTTTAGACTACACCTTCACGAGTTTTCAATTTTATTCTAAATATATTAGAACGGTCATATATTATAAACACTTTCAAATGAATAAGCTTTAAGTAACTTATAGATTTATTTGTTTCCTTCTTTTTGTTTGTTTATTAATGCACCCATAAGTCCTCCACCAAAGCCATTATTTATGTTTACCACAGCAACATTTGGAGCACAGCTATTTAGCATGGTAAGAAGAGCTGATAAACCATTGAAATTAGCTCCATATCCAATAGAGGTAGGAACAGCAATTACGGGACAAGCAGCTAATCCTGCAGCAACAGATGGTAAAGCTCCTTCCATCCCAGCAACAGCAACAATAACATTGGCTGAAAAAAGTTTGTCCTTATAATTCAATAACCGATGAATTCCAGCAACACCTACGTCAAAAATTCTTGTCACCTTTGTACCCATCAATTCTGCTGTTAAAGCTGCTTCTTCTGCAACTGGAATATCAGATGTGCCACCACAAATAACAAGCATATCTCCCACTTGTTTTCGTTTTTCTTTTTCAACATAAACGATTCTTGCTTGGGAATTAAATTGCACTGCATCATCAAGTTTCTTTAATTCTGTGTAAATTTCTTCTGATGCTCTTGTTAAAAGTATGTTCTCATTTCTATTAGTTAATGCTTCGAAAATCCCTTTGATTTGCTCGAGAGTCTTACCAGGGCAATAGACTACTTCAGGAAAACCTTTACGGAGTGCCCGATGATGATCGACTTTTGCGAAACCTAAATCTTCGTAAGGTAAATCTTTCAATTCTTTTAAAATAGTTTCATCAGAGATATTGCCTTTTTTATACTCAGTTAGTAAATTCTTTAGATGTTTTTCATCCATACTACAATCAACTTTTCTTATTGTTTTTAGTTTCTATATTCATAGAACCTCTTCTATATCCCCCCAAATCCAAAGTAACAAACCCAAAACCTAATGATTTTAACTTAGCTGTTATTTTTTCCGTTTCTTTAAAAATTATATCAAAAAACTGTTTAGAGGTTTCTATCCGAGCGATGGCACCATGGACTCTAACACGTACATCTGAAAGTCCTAAAGATTTCAAAAATTTCTCAGCTTGATAAACCATTTCTAGTTTTTCAGGAATAATTTTTTCACCAAAAGGAAATCGTGTAGCTAAGCATGGTGATGAGGGTTTATTCCAACAAGCTAATCCTAATTCTTTTGATAATTGTCTGATATCATTTTTTGTTAGTTTAGCATCCATTAACGGACTGCAAACACCTAATTCTTGAACAGCTTGAAAACCAGGTCTATAATCATCTAAATCGTCGAAATTAGTTCCCTCGATCATAATTCCTTCTATGCCTTTTTCTTTGCAGAATTTTGCTACAGCTGAAAGATTGATTTTTTTACAGATATAACATCTGTCTTTAGGATTAGTTTCAAACCAACTTACATCAATCTGATCACTTTCAATAATATAATGCTTGATTCCCAAATCATTTGCTATTTGTTTAGCCTCTTCTAATTCATCTCGAGGTAATTGAGGGATATCTATAGTTATTGCTGTAGCATTATCTCCTAGAATTTGATAAGAAATAGTTGCTAAGAAAGTGCTATCAACACCTCCTGAGAAGGCTATAACAACTTTCTTTAGCTTAAGTATAATTTTTTTCAATTCTTCTAACTTACTATTCAAAGATTTTTGATTCATGATACTAGAGTCTCATTTCAAAGGTAAATATCGTGGAATAAATATCATCCC
>JAEORM010000123.1 GCA_016840905.1 Candidatus Gerdarchaeota archaeon
CCTCGTAAATTAGCTAAAAAATATGCTGAGGAATGCCTTAGATTAAGTAAAGAAACTACCTCTGAGAAGAGAAAAATTGAGCTCAAACAAATGGCTGAAAACTTAGAACATGTTCCTTGGGAACCAGCAAAAACATTCTGGCAAGGCATTCAAGCTGTTTGGTTAACACATATGCTCATCATAGCAGAAGAAAGCTATCCTGGGCCTGGAACAAGTTTTGGTCGAATTGATCAATTTTTATGGTCACTTTTTGAGAAGGATGTTATTAAAGATAAAACACTAGAGCTTGAGTTTGCTAAGGATATTTTTAGTTCATTTATTTTTCATTGTAATACTGCTTATGATGCACAAATCAAAATAGGGAATCAAGGGATTACAGCCGGTTTTGGACAATTGATGACTTTATCAGGAATAGGTCCTAATGGTGAAGATAGAACAAATGAATTAACATATATGATACTGGATGTTTTTGATAAGTGGGCACCAATTTTAGAACCTAAACCCAATGTAAGACTCCATAGAGAATCACCTGATAGATTATATGAAGTTATAATTGATATGGTGACTCGAGCACAAGGGGCACCATTCATTCTTAATTTCGATGAACGGAGTATAGCTGGATTGATGCTTGAAGGAATTCCTGAGGATGAAGTATGGGATTATGGTTGTGTAGGTTGCTTGGAAAACACTATGTGTGGAAACGATCGATCAGGTACAGTTAATTGCAATCCAAATCTTGCTAAGAGCATTGAACTCACTCTATGGAATGGTAAAAATATTCCAGGATTCAATAGACCTACTAAAGCAACAAAACAGATAGGGCCAAAAACTGGCAAGGTAGAAAATTTCATTACTTGGGAAGAATTTTTCGCAGCATGGAAAAAACAAGCTGCTTTTCTTGTAAAACATACAGTTGATATTTACAACATTACTGAAATGACTCGAGCAAAATATCTACCTACACCTTATTTATCCTTGTTAGTGGATGATTGTATCGAAAAAGGAATTGATATTAGACAAGGACCTCCAAAATATGCTTATGTAACAATAGAAGGAGTTGCTTTCGCTACAACAGTCGATTCTTTACTAGCAATCAAACATTTTGTTTATGATAAAAAAGAACATACAATAGCTGAGATCAAACAAGCATTACAAGATAATTTTCAGGGTAAAAAAGAATATGATATTTTAAGAGCTAA
The DNA here is from genome assembly GCA_016840905.1 of Candidatus Gerdarchaeota archaeon. The sequence goes on from JAEORM010000123.1 coordinate 1,200, forward strand.
ATTAGCAAATAAAGCACCAAAATATGGTAATGATGAAGTAGAAGCAGATGAAATCGCTAAAGAAGTAATGGATACTTGGGCTACAGAAACATGGAAATATTATACTCCTACAGGATATCAGTTTAGACCCGGGATGCTATCATGGAATTATTGGGCGGGAAATGATGCATTCTATACACCCGCAACACCAAACGGTAGATATGCTAAAACATTCTTGTCAAATGCTATTTGTCCAACAAGTGGAGCCGATCATAAAGGACCCACAGCAGTAACAAATTCTGTTGGTGTAGCACTAGGTGGAAAGGACGAAAAAGGAGACTATTTAAATGCTTTACCAAATGGGGCATCTCATACGATATCATTTAATCCAAGTATTTTACGTGATAAAGAACATCGAGAAAAATTCAAAGCTTATTTAATGGCCTATGTTGAAAATGGTGGAACTGCTTTACAAATCAATATGATCAATGCTGAAATGCTAAAAGATGCTCAATTACATCCCCAAAATTACAGCAACCTCTTGGTAAGAGTAACTGGATACAATGCCTATTTTACTTCTATTGGTAAAGAATTACAAGATGAAATTATAGCCCGTGAATCTCACAAAATGTAAATAACAGGGTGTATAACAAGTGAATTCTACCTTGGATGTAAATGATAGTAATCAAAAACAGGGATTAATCTTAGAGATACAGAAGTTATCAACAGATGATGGACCTGGAATAAGAACTACTGTCTTTCTCAAAGGTTGTCCTCTGAAATGTGATTGGTGTCATAATCCAGAATCTATTCCATATACTCCTGGTATACAGTGGTTTAAAGTTAAATGTATAGGGTGTGCAACTTGTGTCAAAGTATGCCCTGAGAATGCTATTAAATACGATGAAGAAGGAGTACATATAGATAGAAAAACTTGCACAATGTGTACCAAATGTGTAGATGAATGCCCTTCAAGTGCTTTGAAGCTTTTTGGTTCCATGTGGAATATTGATGCTTTATATGATGAAATCGAGAAGGATCGAACCTATTATGAAAAATCAGGTGGTGGTATAACGATTTCTGGTGGTGAACCAATGCTTCAAACAAATTTCGTTTTATCATTATTAAAAAAATGTAAAGAAGGTAATATACAAACAGCCCTTGATACCTGTGGATATACAGCTAGAGCTAATTTAGAAAAACTCTTCCCCTATGTTGATTTATTCCTCTATGACCTCAAAGAAATAGATGATGATAAACACAAACAGTTTACAGGTATTTCTAATAAAACTATTCTAGAAAATTGCATATGGTTAGTTAAGAAAGTAAGAGAAGCGAAAAAGGCAATTTGGATACGAACACCATTAATACCAACATATACTGCAACAGAAGAAAATATCAGTAGATTAGCAGAGTTCATTTTGAAAGAATTAGGCAATGAAATAGATCGTTGGGATCTTTTAGCCTTTAATAATTTAGCTCAAGATAAATATGAAAGAATGGATTGGGAATGGCCTTTAGAAGGAATTCCTTTACTTGAGAAAGAAAGAGTGGAACAATTATATGAATTGGCAATTCAGAAGGGAGTAAAAAATGTATTCTGGTCAGGCATGACTAAACTAGTAAATAATGAAGAAAATGAGAATTAGTGATGAAAAATTAAGCATGGAAAAGATTGAGTGTAAACAAAATGAAGAAAAAAGAAAATCTTTGGACAGAAAAATTAAGTCAGGAAGCAGTTGAATTTACTTATCCTGAAATAATGGCGAAATTGATTGCAACAATTGATCCAAATGGTGATCCACACATAACAATGATAGCCAGTAATAAAGCGGTAAACCCTACCACAGTTAAATGGGGTGAATTTACACAAGGAACAAGTAAAAAGAATGTATTAGAAAATCCAAAACAAGGTATTCTTTTTATGACAGCAGAAATGCCGTTCAAATTTTTACAAATAAAAGTTGATTTTGATTATTGCTCAACAGAAGCTGAAGATGCAGCAGATTTTAATCAAACAGATCTCTTTAGATATAATGTTTACATGCGAGTTTACAAGACTTATTTCAACAAAGTAAAAGCAGCATCAGAAGTTAGAGACATTTCCTTATTTGGCATAGTAAAAGGAATCATTAGGAATTTATTTGGTAAACGAAAACATAAAACAGGTAAAATAGAAAATCGATTGCCAAAATTTGGAGCTAAACTATACAATGGTTTAGTATTTCCTAAATTTATTGCTTATTTAGATCCCAAGGATGGATATCCCATAATAATTCCTTGCTTTCAAGCTAGAGCTATTGAAAACAAAAGAATTATTTTTTCACTATCGCAATTCAAAGATGATTTGGTAAAAATCCCTGAAAATAGTAAAGTAGCAGTTTTTGTTATGGATTTTGAAACTGAAACAATGCTTGTAAAAGGTACTTATCTAGGGATAAATAACTCTCGAGGAGTAATTGATATAGAGCAGGTATACAATAGTATGCCGCCACAACCTGGAATGATCTATCCAAAATTAGAGACTAAAGAGAAAGTAACATCATTTCCTAAAGAAATAACTACAAAAGAAAAATAAGAGGAAGAAAACAAAGAATTCTTTATTCTTATTCTTCATTCTCTTCTGAAGGATCAATATCAGCTTCGAGGTTTTCATCAGTACCATCTGAAATTATTTCAGGCTCTTCTTTTACCGCTAAACCATCTTCAGTAAATTCAATTGTTGTTGGTTTCTTTTCTTTCTTTTTCTTGCGTTTTGGTTCTTTTTCTTCCTCAGGAGTTTTAGCTTTTGTTTTTGCCTTTTCTTCTTCTTTTCTAAATTGTAAGCCTTCCATAACATAGGCATAAGTCATGAAACCAAAAACAGCAATAATTGTTAAGGAACCAACTGCTTTCTTCCAAGGTAAGCGATAGTCCGGTAAACGACCCATTTCAAGCATCTCATCTATCCAAGCATAATATGATCTTTTTAGGTCACCATTATGAGTAAGTAAACCAGCTGTAGCGTGAACTTCTAAGAATGGACTAACAAATGTTGATAAATAACCTGGTGGATAGTCATAAATTGTATACCAGCAGAGAAATTCGAGTTTAGCTTCATATTGTTTAATGACGTTAAAGAGATACCTTACATAACTTTCTTGGTAGTATTCTGAACCACCAGCTCTACTATCTGAAATGGTATAAGCATTTGTTATAGCGAATTTTTTACTGGAAAGATTAGCAAAAGAAGAATATCGTTCTAGAACTCCTGCTTCATCTAACATTGAATTGTAACCATATGTATCAGTGAATATCCTAGCTGAAACTCCAAAAATATCGCAACAGTTTGTGAAATACGGTTGCAATTTTTCGATATTTTTAATGTCCTCAGGAGGTTGATAGCGGAAAATTGTTAATACTTTGACAGTAGGATAATTGGTTTTAACATAATCATATAGCTGTTCACACAGATCAACATAGTCTTCAAGCATTACAGTATTGGTAAGATTATCTTCTTCGTAATCATAAAAAGTTTCAAAGAAACCATTAACCTCACTACCAAAACTGATGTAAGTTGGATCCAAAACAGCCATTATATCATCTGTTATAAGCTTCAATTCATGAACTATTGATGTGTCATTAAATCGGAGTGTGGTACCAGTTATTTCTGTATAAGATTCAAAATCTATGTTAAAGGGTAAACAGGTGGAATTCCCATAAAGGACACTTACAGCTATAGATGCTTCGATAGTTGGATGTTTATTAAGGTATAATTCTTTCCATTCATTGATAGAGGTAAATGAAAGATTCAAAAAGTCCCATCGATAATCACGATGTTCTATTTGAGCACCCATTTCAACAGCTCTAACATAACCTGGATCAATTAATTCAGAAGCACCTACCAAACCATTTATCCATGAAAATCCTATTTTAACATTTTCACCATATGGCTCAGCAGTAACGGTAGAGAACGAATAATCTGTAAAGAGGGGTATGATCATTAATGAGAGAACAAAAATGATACAAAGCTTTGTTCTTTTCATTAGTTCATTTCCTCCTATATGAACTTGATTTATATTTACTGGAAGTCTTACTCCTACTGGTATCTGATGGAGCGCGTTTTTTGAGTTCAATAGAACCCACTACTTTCTTAGATTTCTTATCCTTCTTTGAATCAAAATCTAATTTAATGCCATCAGATTTGATAATTGTTGCCTCTTTCATTCTTACAACCGAAGCTGTTATAGCAAAGATTGCAAAAACAATGAATACTTTAAGGATATCTTGCCAGACAATTACTCGAAACATAAGTAAATCATAGGTAACTCCAAGCATACCACCAGCAAGTAATTGTTGCCAAACACCTGATTCAGCTTCAAGCAAATCATTATTTGCTTTAGAGGTAATCATAACAAAAATACCTACAAGTAAAAGGAATGGTAAAAGAGCAATAAAGAATAATGAACTAAGAAATGTTTCCGCAATTGAACAAATTGTAAGAGCAAAAGAAGCACCTGCAATCATATAAAGAATAGATAAACGCATAAGTCCCAAGTGTGGGCCATCTTTAGGATTTTGCTCTGTATAACTTTCCAAATTACGCTTAAAGACCATAGCTATAAGGATAAAGAAAGTACCAATTGCTATAAATTTAAAGATATTAACAAACCAATCATAACGAAGTCGCATTAAATCGAAAGCCATACCAAACATGAAACCTTCTAATAAAATAGAATAACTTCTTGCTTTTTCTGAAAATTCACCACCAGCTTTTCCAATAACACGTGCTGTTAAATAGCCACTCAACACGAGGATAATGAAAGAGGGGATATAATATTTCATAGCTAAGAACCAAGAAACTATCTGATTGAAGGCAAATGCCATTGCAACACCTGAAAGTAATAACCAAATAACTCCACCATTGGGTCTTCTCAATTTTTTCAAATCCTTTAAGTTTTAGATGGATTGGTTAGTTTCTTCAAAAAATACCTGAATACAACTACCAATATTAATTCAAATTATATTTTTACACTAAAAATAAGCTTATTTGAATTATTTTATATTTTCCATATATTTCACACAAAAAACAAGAGAAAATAAAAAAAAAGTAGAAAAAATCCTGAAAAGATTATTTCTGTAATTCAATTTCCTTGGAAATTGCTATATCAAGACCTTTTTGTAAGCGGTATATTAATTCTGTTGCCTCAGCAAAAGTAAGTTTGATAACATTAACTTGATTTTGTTCGCTATATTTTGTTAGAACTAAACGTATGGATCCACTTGTTAACCAACGCCCATCTTTCAAATAAGGATCTTCAACATAAACTTGCAAACTATTTGAACGCTGTTTATTAAAGAAATGAGTTATATCACATACTTTAGCGCCACTATTATTGCCATTAGGGTAATTGCCTTCAGAAGCCATTTGATCAACTCGATAATTTCTACTAGAGTATTGTTAATTATATATAAAAAGACCCAAATTTAATAGCTGTAGAAGAAAAAAATTGGTGCTGAGGGCGAGATTCGAACTCGCGAGTGCTTTCGCACAGTAGCTAACTGGTAGCTACTGTAGGAAATAGTCAGTTTTTCCAGGCTACCGCCCTACCAAGCTAAGCGACCTCAGCTTTAATTATTAGTTTAAATTTGGTTCATTACCCTTTTTTTAGTTTTGCGCTAAGAATGATTTTTAATTATATGGTAGCTTTC
>JAEORM010000124.1 GCA_016840905.1 Candidatus Gerdarchaeota archaeon
AAGCAAATTGTCTCTTAAATCAAGATAATAGAGATTAGTTAATTGCCCAATATTTTCTGGCAATGTTAATAATTCATTATCTGAAATGACTAGCTTTTGTAGATTTTTTAAATTACAAATAGTATCTGGTAATGCTGTTAGTTTATTACTGTTAATCCATAATTCACGTAAATTGCTGAGTTTGCCAATAGTACCTGGAAGCTCTTTTAGTTGATTTCCATCCAAATATAATTCACGTAAATTTATCATATTGCCAAAAGTTTCAGGGAGAGAAGTTAATTGATTAGAAGATAGTTTAAGGACTTCTAGTTTAGATAGATTTCCAATACTTTTAGGTAATGAAGTTAGTTTATTACTATGTAAAAATAAATGGTAAAGATTTTTCAAATTACCAAAACTTTCAGGTAATTGAGTTAATTGATTTCTATGCAACCAAATAACTCCCAAGTTTTTCAAATTTCCAATACTATTTGGTAAAGAGGTTAATCTATTACCAGTTAATCGTAAAGAATGTATTTCAGTTAAATCACCAATATTTTTTGGAAGCTCAGTTAATAGATTGCCATCCAAACAAAGATATGTAACTTTAAGATTGGATATGCTTTCAGGCAATGATTTTAGGTTATGATCATCTAATTGAATACCTTTAAGATTGGTTAGTTTTCCAATACTTTCTGGTAGAGATGTAAGACACCCTTTCTCTAGCAATAACTCTTTCATTGTAGTTAGATTACCAATACATTCCGGTAATTCTTCTAAAGGACTAAATTCAACCCAAAGTTGAACAATATTTGGCAAATTACAGATGCTATTAGGTAGTTTTGTTATGTTTGTATGAACGCAGTAAATATACTGTAAATTTTTTAATTTCCCAATTGATTCTGGAAGTATAGTAAGTGGTGTTCCAACACAATTTATTTTTTCCAATTTAGTTAATTGACTGATGCTTTCAGGTAAAACAGACATATTGTTATATCTGATCCAAAGAAGTTCCAAATCTAATAGATCACAAATACATTTTGGTAATTCAGTTAGTCCCTGTTTGAATAATCCTAAACCGACTACTTTGTTATCCCTTACCTTAATACCTACAGTTTCTCTTTCGATTTCCTCAACATTAGATAGTGGTTTACCTATTATTTTTTCAAGTCTTTTCAGGGCATTTGCATCTCTTTCGATAACATCTATTTTATTGTATTGCATTATTTTTTCATTTGACATTGCTAGCTCTCCAAATCATTTTTCTGATTCAATATTGTCCCAAAATTCACTCTTAGGATGAGTTAAATTCCAATCAATATTTGTATCGTGATAAATACAATCACAAAATGAATCCCCTTCTATAATCGTATGTTTCATAGTAAGTACAAAATTCCCTTTACTTCGTGAGACTGCTGATTGAAAATCACCATAGCAGCATATAAGATACTTTATTTCTTTATCAGGTAAATCAAGAAGAGCATCAGCCCACAAACAATTATCTTTTCTGAAGTAGAATTTACCATTTTCAACTTCGCTAAGGAATCCAATAGTACCTAATGTTACTTCTTTTTTATCTCTCTTGAAGTGTTCCCTACATTCATCTACAGTTTCAAAGATTTTTCTTGTTGGTAAAGTATTGTTTATGATATTTTGCGAAACAAAGTACTTGTACAATTGTGTTGATTCTTCACGACCTATTGTTTTAATTAAAACTTCCAGATTGTAATACCTTGGTAATAGAAATCCTCGAAGATAATTCCTATGTTTCACTTTTATCTTTTTAGTTACCCAATTATCTTCTTCTGAGAGCTTCAATTCTTGCAGAATAAAATTTAAGTAATTACTAACTAATCTTGGATGGTTTATCAAATTCTTGAACTCATCTAAAAAATCGTTATTTACCAATTTATTAGAAAAATGTTCTTTTCTAACCAGAGATTCATATTTGTTCTCAAGGTTCAAAACATATTCTTCAAATTCGGATGGTTTTTCTTCTTTTATGAAATTTAATAGATAACTTAAACGCTTTAATAGTGATTTCAATGCATCATTTATAGATTGAATTTCATTTTCGATTTCATCTAATGCATTTGGTATTAATTGACCATATTCTTCAAATCGCATTTTCTTTTCTCCAAATATCACTCTTTTTTATTCGCTAAAGGCCATAAATTATCGAAAACTTCCTTCTTTGGATGCTCTAAATTCCAATCAAATCTTGTATCATGTTTTACTCGAGAACAATATGGATCACCTTGGGCTATTGTATGCTCCATTGTTAATATTGCATGGCCATTTGATCCCGAATATGCTTTTTGATAATCCCCATAACAACAAATGAAATACTTAATTTCCTGATTAGGCAAATCCTTCAAAGCATCAATCCATAAACAATTATCATTTCGAAAGATGTATTTACTTTCAGATAATAAACCGATAACCATAACCCAATCTGAAGGGGATCCAACAGATTGTTTTGCTCTATTGAATGTATCAGTTAGAGTAATGAAATTTATTGGTAGCTTTGATAATTCATTATCTAGAAATGATGAAATATATCTTTTAAAAAAGCTAGTGGCTGTTTCTTTTCCAAGAGTTGCTATGAGAACCTCTAAGAAATAATAGGTTGGAATTAAGAATGAACGAATATAATCTCCTTGTTTTACTTCTATAGTATCATTTATCCAATTTACTTCTTGGGGTATTTTCAGTAATTCTAAATAAAATTTCAAAGTAGCTTTTGTTAATTCTGGAAAACGAATCAAATGATTGTTTTCCTTCAAGATTTCCTCAAATTTTGAATTAATATCAATAAAAAATTCCTCTTCAGATAATTGATGAAATTTTTTAGTTAAATTATCAACATATTTTTGATGTTTTTTAGGATACATCTTTTCTAAATATTCGAGTAAGTAACTTAATCTCTTCAAGCAAGCAAAATTATTTCTGCTATTATTTGCCATATTAACAGCACAATCTAGTGGTTGAATAGTTACCTTTTTTTCCATAGCTTCTGGATTAAATTCTCCTAATCGAATTACTTCCAAATAAACACTTCCTAAATTATTTACTATCTTTACGTAATACTAGTTAAGGATACAAAAATTTCCAAAATTCCTTGGAATGAAGTATAATTTCTATCAATGCTTTATCCTAGATATTTCTCAGTTCTCACAATATATATTACCAATAACGTATCCTTTTCCAGGGATTTAATTTATAACAACACAATAAATGATTGCTTCTAAAATAGTTATGATAAATCTTAACTAAAAAGTAAAATAAAAATCAAAAAAATCGAAGATTCTGCACTCACTTCTTTTTTATAATCTATCAACCCAGTTCGACAAAGACGAGATTAGATGAGATTGGAAGTGAAAAAATAATTGAAGCACTGTTTAAATTGTGATTATTCGAGTTTTAGTAAATACTTGTAGGATGGAACAAATTTTAGTTCAAGACCGTCGTAAAAATCGTTCAAATCAAAATTCGTTATTTGATGGTAAAGAAATACTTTACCAGCTTTGTAGGCCTTATTTACTAAGAAGATAAAAATATCATTGATGTGCTTTTCATTGATAGGTTTGAGAGCCGGTAATGAAGTCATAAAAGCTCTTTCGGGCTTATTCCCAGTATAGATTAAACTGTAAGTAAGGAACTCGCCATTCTCTCGGATAACCGCTGCTGCAACAATCCTATTGTTGTTAATTTGAGCATCTAATTGCTTACTGATCTCTTCTTTTGTTCGTTTCCCATCGTTACACATTGCTTCGATTAGTAATTCTTTATCCGCATCAAAATCGATATCAATCAAGTAGTCTGGTTTTTTATACTCTGGTTTAGCATAATCTTCTGTCTTGAATATTACTGAGTAATCCATGAGAACTTTCTCACCAAAACCCCACCTCTCAAGGCTTTCAGCAAGATTACCCATTCCTGGCTTCAGATTTGTACGAACACCTTTTACTCCGCGAGCTGTCCATTCACCTACCGTCTTCCCCATTAAT
>JAEORM010000125.1 GCA_016840905.1 Candidatus Gerdarchaeota archaeon
TAAGAGGAAAGACTAAAAATATCCCAAAAGAGATAATAAAGAAATATTTGCTACCCTCATTTTTTATTAGAAAAAAAACCTTTTTGAAAGGATTAGAAACATCCGATGCAAAGGGATTAATAGAATTTTTAATATCAACTAAAAATGTTGCGAGTAACCCTTATTATAGGAATATTTTTGGTCAGATATTGGAAAAAAATAATTTATCAATTGCTCAAATAGAGCATTATCTTGAAAAAGCTTCACTTAGAGTAAGTCTGGATATACAAAAAAAATATTTGAAGTATTATAACGCAAGTTCTATTTTGGTATTCCTTAATTTAAAAAGAATAGAAATCAAGAATTTAAGATGTATAATCGTTGGCTCAAAAAGAAAAGTACAATCTTCTGAAATAAAAAGTCTTCTAATTTTGGAAAATAAGCATTAAGTATTAAATATATTAGTTGATCAATTTTTGTTAATGATTTATTGAAATATTTATGGAGCCAACATGAAGGCGATTAGCAATCCATAAATGGCTAGTGCTTCAGACAACACTACACCTAAGATGTTTGTTGTATAACTCTCAGGTTTTTCAACTGTTGCAGTCATCAAAGCTGGACCACAATAAGATATACCCAAGCTAGCAGCAGCTGCAGCCCCTCCCATAGCTATTCCTGCAAAAAGTGCCTGCATACCAGCATTTGTTGTGGATATTTCAGGAAGTTTAGAGACAATCATAAAAGCAATTAATAAACCATAAATTGCCAAGGCTTCTCCCAATACAATTGTTATTAACAATCTACTGCCATATTCAGGTTTTTCAGAAGTTACTGAAGCTAAAGCTGGTGCACAACTTATTATTGAGTAGGCTGCACTAATACCAGAACCAAGGGTAGCAACTGCTATTCCTATAATAGCAAAGGTGCTAGGATCCATATTCATAATACTCCTTAGATTTATTATTGAGCTTGATTGGTTTAAAAGGAATTCCTTTTCCACTGTAAAATTCTGGAAGCCATTCTACCCAATGAAGTCTTAAAGTGTGAACGAAGATGATAAGAGCTTCAATGGTTAATGCTAGTATTGTGCCAACCATTATCATAACAACAGTTATCCATGTAAAAGAATTAGGTGCTCCACCTAAGATAAGAAACATATAATTTAGAGCTCCATGAGTGAGCGCTAAAGCTGCAAGGCGACCAAAAGATATTGTATGATCCAAAGACTCTATTAGAGTTTCTATGCTAAATTGAATTCCTTCCATCACACCTTTAAGTATTGAGGAAGCAATAGTCATTATAATTAAAGGCGAAACAACTAATGCAAGAAACATGAAAAGCCCCTCTCCAAACCAAATCGTTAAATTTGAAATTCCACCCCAATAAACCCACATAGTAAATCCTCCTATTAGGAGCCATAACCAACATACTGATACCAAAGTCTGAAGAGATTGGTTTTTTCGAATATTATTTATTATTCTTAAAATCAAACTCAAACTTAAAACACCCACACCAATAAAAATTGATAATCTTAACATTTTAACTGGATCAAATATAGGATCAAAACCACCAATTTCAAAAGGACCAATTGCAGCTAAAGATGTAGGATGAATTATACCAGTTGGACCAAAAAAATTGCCGAAAAAAAATCCGAAGATCATCGAAGAAATACCACAGAGAATAATCAATCCTGAGCCCTCCAACAAATAGCGTATGATGTCTCCAACCTCTTCTGTATTAGTTCTTCTGCGAAAATAGGATAAAACTAATCCCGCAATAAAGAGAAGCATTCCTTGTCCAACATCAGCAAACATGATTCCAAAAAGAAATGGAAACGTTACAGCTACTATAAAGACTGGATTAATTTCATCAGGTTTTGGATATCCAAAAGAAAAAGTTAAGCTTTTAAATGCTTCAAATAGTCTTGGAACTGGTTTTATTATTGTTGGAACTGTATCTTCTGGTTCTGGAAGCTCTTCTTTTATTATGCAATTTCCGTTTGTTAGCTCTTTAATTCCGTCAATAACCCTCTTGAGGTCTGTATTTGGAACCCAAGCTTCCATATAAACAGCAGATGCTATGCTACCTAAATGGCCTTCTATTTTTTTAATTTCTTCAACTTCTTCAACAAGAGTTCGAAGAGACAAAAGTTTGGATTGAATATCCATATATTCTGGTGACTTTTTTATTGACTGACGTTGTAATTCCGCAAATTTTCTTAGTTTTAATGTTTGTTTTATAAGATTTGTTCTTTCTTGTGGGATTTTTTCAAGTATTTTCTCAACTGTTATTTTTATGGTAATTAATTGCTTGGAATTGTAGTATTTTGATAGCTGTAATTGTGATTTTTCCTCAAAATTTTTTAATGTTAATTCAATAAAATCCAAGAATTTCTCATCAATTGAATATTTAATTCCATTTGTTGGGAAATCTGTGGATTTTATTTTAAATTTTTTTATTAGTTTATTAATTTCAGTTAATATTTTTGATCCTCGAGAAGATATAATATCAATCTCTTTCATGCGAAATTCTATTTCAGAAAGTTTTTTTTCAGCTGTATGTAAAATTTGCTCGGAGGATTCTTTTAGATAATTCTCTCCATTGATTGGAAATTTTTTCCTATTAATCTTCCAGGAAACCAGTAACATGTCAATTTTTCGGATAATTTTGGAATAAGAAGCAAGCGGTTCAACAAAAGTAGTAGCATTTGCTTCTATTATAGAGAGTTCTGTTTCAACCTTATCTAAAGTTTCATCAATTGTGTTTTGGTGATGATAGCCTTTTGTTTCATTAGGTTTTTTTATTTCAATTTCAAGAAGATGAAGGTTCTTTTCGATTCTAGCTAGTATAGTTTCAGGTCGGTTAATCAGCTCGCAGGAGGTAGCATACTGATCTAATAAACCGCCATAAGACTCTAATTTCTCATCTACATTTATACAATGTACAATGCCTAAGTCACCTAAGAAAAGTAAAACTGGATCTACATATTTATCAAGGAATATAGTCTTAATTTTCCTTAATTCTTGCGAGATTGTACACCTTCAATGAAAACAATAATAAAA
>JAEORM010000126.1 GCA_016840905.1 Candidatus Gerdarchaeota archaeon
AACGCAGCTCATCATTTTGTAATGATTTTACCAAAGGTTTAACCACTTTTGTGTCTTCAAAAAATGTCAAAGCATAAGTGATATTATCTTTTATTTTTGGATCTTTAATTTTCTTAAAAGCAGTCAAAATGGCATCCATAGCTTTCTTACTTTTATTCTGCCCTAATAGAGAAAGAACTTTTTCTTTTACAGCTTGAGTTTCTCTTGGATCATTTAGGATAGTAACTAGTGGTGTAACAATTGCTTCATCTTCATAGTTAATAGCAGCTAATATTTCCATACGTAATGAGTCATGATCTTTCCTCTCGAGATGAACCAAAAGAACATGATTTACCATATCTAACTGATTGTATTCCTTTAGTGCTTGAACTAATTCGATTTGTTTATTCACTTTTTTCTCTTTTTTTAATCGTAATAAAAGGTTCTTTGCCTCTTCGCTCAAAGTTCATACCTTCTTATTTTTAGTACTTTCATTTATACTATTTTGCCCATTATAATTAAACCATTCTTTTTATACATTATAAAAAACGATTTTTCAGGGTTTTTCATGATTTTTCCTTTGGCACAACACCATATAATAATATCTCTAATTGAGCTAAAAAGAAATTTTCAACATCCTTCTCATCTTGCAAACCTATCATCGAACGTATTGGTTGAGGGATAGGGGCAGATGCAGACATGATTAAATTCATGAAAACTTGAGCAATATATTTTGCTTCAATATCATTTCTTAGATTATTTGCTTCCTGACAACGTTTGAAATAACTAGTTAGAAAATGGTTTATTTGTAATCTTTGTAGGAGTTCAATCATTGGGAATTTTGGTGGGTTATCCTTGAAAGGTCCATTATGTGATGATCTAAGTTTTGTAAATAATTCTTGTATATTTTCCCGTTCATTCATTAATATTGAAATTACATTATAATTTTCATCAAATCTCTTTTTCACCATTTTCCAAATTATTGGCAAAGAAATTTTTGGATCAGGAATCATGCCTTTTATCGTTTCTAACGCTTCTTCAATTTCTTCAATTGTTTTTTTTGCTTTATGGGCCAGTATACCCAAAAAAATTTCATCTTTATTTTTGAAGAAACGATATAACAATGTTTCAGAGATATTTTCTTCCTTAGCAATCTCTCTCATTGTAGTTGCTTCTAAACCCTTTTCTGATATTACTTTTAGAGAGGTCTCTAAAATTGAATCTCGTCTTTGATCTTTTTTTAGTTTTGTAATGTCCTCAGACATAATCAATCGAGTTTACGATTTGCAAAGGTTTATATAAAGCTTATTGTTTGTTTATACTAGTGACAACAAAAAACAACTTATCTCTAAATAAAAACTAAATCAAAGGGTAACAGAAAAATGGCTCTAGATACAATAAAATTTGCGATAAAGAATGCTTTCCGAAAGAAATTGATTGTTTCACTATCTGTAGCAGGGATGGCTATTGGTATAGCCTTGATGGTTGCATTATCTTCTGCAAGTGCAGGATTTGATAAAATCTTAGGGGATGCAGCTGCAGAAACGGTTGGAGATGTAGAAGTACAACAATATAATACAGACTTGGTTTTATCTCAGCTTCCTCAGAATATTTCTGATATTATTCATACTATAGAGTCTAGTGATAAAATTATAGCCGTTGAAGGACAAGTTGTTGTGAATAATTTCTATGATTTTGCGGATAATGTTACACTAGATCTTGGTGTAGCACCAGGAGGAATAGGACCTGGAGGTAATTCATTATCTGCACTAGCACTTGGAGCAGTAGGGGTAAATATTGCTGATGACGAATTATTTGAAGGTCCAACAACTAAAATCAGTGAAGGTCGTTTGTATGAGAATGATTATGAGATAATAATAGCTGATTATGTTTTGGATGGAGGATCAGAAGTTTTCGCTCTAAATGAAACGTTTGATTTGAAAATTAATTATACATACAGCATACCAATTACAATTGTTGGGGTCTTTGAAACCAGTGAGGAAGTATCAAAAGTTTTACAACCTTCGTTCTATATGTCTGTTAATACGAGCTTATTGATCAATAGCATGACTTTACCTTTTCAACAAACAGGATTTAACAGAGCAAAGATTCGTTTTGATAGTGAAAGCATAGAAGAGACAAATATTTATGTCAAAGAATTGGAAAATTTAGAACCTAAAATGGATGTCACAGCTACAGGGTCGCAAATTGAAAACTTAACATCTATAATGGATAATTTTGCCACCGTACAAACAATACTTACTATTATTATGATAGTTGCTGGTGGTA
>JAEORM010000127.1 GCA_016840905.1 Candidatus Gerdarchaeota archaeon
AAAAGAATTGACTCTTAAAAATACCCTTTATTCCCACCCATATATTCCTCTCAACAATAAGGTTAACAATTCAGATTACATCTTATTTTTATGTTTTTTAAGAATTAACTAGAAGAGCCCTTTTTCCTTCTAAGTAATACAATAAAGATAGTAATAAAGATGAAATTAATGGAAAAAATATCAAATGTTGCTTGTTCTGTTTTTACTTCATAATCTATATACAATTTAGAGATTGAACCGTCAGATCCACCTGCTTTAATATCTTGAATTGCATTTTTAACATAGAAATCAGATGAGTATGTGATACCACCAACAATTAAATTACTATCTTGATCAAAAGCAATACTATAACCAAAATCATTACTGTTACCGCCAAAAAAGGTTGAATAGAGGATTTCATTTCCTGTAGAATCAAGAATGCTTATTATAAAATCAAAACTACCACTTCGAGTTGTCTGTAAAGCAGAGGAATTAATCGGAAAGTTTGGTGATAAACTTAAACCACATATGAAAATATTTCCATAAATGTCTGTAATGATTCCATTAGCTTCTTCATCAGATGAGCCACCTAAGAAAGTTGAAAAATTCAAAGAATAATCTTGGTTGTTTATCTTGAGTACAAAGATGTCTTTATTACCATTATGAGTTGTTTGGAAAGCTCTTGATGTTGTTGGAAGATCACTAGAGCCTGTATAACCCGTAAGAATAATATTTGAATCCAAATCCAATGTTAATCCATATCCTATTTCATCATTATTACCACCGAATAATGAAGAATAAATGATGTCGTTTAAACTCGTATCAACAACTGTCAAAAAGCAATCTCTCACCCCACCAGTTAGTGTTCTTTGAACAGCATTAAAAGTTGTATTGAAATTGTCTGATGCAGTGACACCACTTAGTATGATATTATCGTCATGTACTTCAATTTGGGTTCCACCATCCAATGAATTACCACCAAGAAAAGTAGAATAAAGTAGAGACTGCCCATCATGTAAAATCTTAGTTATATAGGCATCATTACTTCCACCACCATAAGTTTCCTGATAAGCACCTGTTGTTACAGGAAAATCTGTTGAATCAGTATGACCTGTGAGAATGATGTTATCATATGAATCAAAAGAGATATCTCGACCAGTCTCATCACCAGATCCCCCGAGAAAAGTTGAAAAGATAAGCGCACCAGTTGAACTGATTTTAGTTAGAAAAATATCTATATAGCCATCTTTTTCAGCTTGAAGAGGATTGAGAGTTGGAAAATTAATTGACCGTGTTTCACCGGTAATTAGTATATTCCCTGAGCTATCAATTGCTATAGATGCAGCTATGTCAGTAGCATTACCACCTAGAAATGTCGAGAAAAGAATATCTTGTCCATCAGAACTAAATTTAGTTATGAAAACATCACTGGAACCATTATAGTTTTCTTGTAAAGCGTTTACTGTGTGGAAATCTACGGAGTTAGTTACACCTGTAATTATGATATTGCCTTCTGAATCAACAACTAACTTATGGATTCGATCATCACCAATGCCACCAAAAAAAGTGCTGAAAAGACAATCATTTATAATGATTTCTTCGTAGGGGGGGTTATTAGTTCCATTAACAATAATTAATGGAAATACGCTTAATAAAAGAATAAAAAGAAAAGATTTCAAAAATCTCGTTTTTAGCAATTAAATAACTCTCCAGAAGAGAAAAGCATTAAAAAAAATAAAAGCACTTAGATTACTCTTGAAAATTTTCTATGAATAGAGTTAATTTATCGACTTAAAATGAACCAATTATACTTGTTAAATAATGGTGGTGGACTTATCAGGATTTAAATAAATTAAAAATTTTAAATCTAGATTTGTGTTAAATCTTAAGATTAACTTATAACGACTATATGTCTAGGTTGATTTGTTAATGTTCAAATTACCAGAAATTTATGCTAAAAGCAAAATTTATCTATCAATGGCGGGATCGGGAAATCCATGGGATTACTTTAAACCTTCAAGTAAGCTTACACTCAGAGCACTTCATGATGGGTATTCATTAAGTGAAATTCAAAAAATGTTTCACATATCAGAAGAGGAATTATTTGAAAAAATTGATCTCTTAATAGAAGCTCATTTACTCAGAAAAGAAAAAGAGAATTATTATCCCACATTTCTGATAGTAAATGAAATTGAAGCTGAGAAAACTTATCAGCACGCTAAAAATTTTGGAAAAATAATTGCTGATGAACTAATAAAAAATTGGAAAGAGCTAATTGATGATTTTGCAAATCTTGAAGCAAGTCAAAAATTCACTATTAAAGAACTTTCACTTGTTTTAATAGGCTCTAAATTATTAGATATAGGATTACTTGAAGTAATGGTGAAAGATGGAACAATATTAGTTACAGCTCCAAACAGGCCAAGTCCAGAAAGACCAGACGCGAAATACTACTTTTACATGGTAGAAGGAAAAACAGAATATTGTGGAAAATATGGAGAAAA
>JAEORM010000128.1 GCA_016840905.1 Candidatus Gerdarchaeota archaeon
CATTATGATAATGGGAGAAATTAGGAGATTTGATTCTTCCTGGAAACCACTCCATTGGATAGATTATAGCATTACAGATAAAAGCTTTCGATTTAGGATCAAGAATTTTCAAAGCGAGTTGATATTTATTACCTTCAGCTTCTCGGGTTCTTAACGCCAAAATTTGGAAGTCAACATATTTTGGTATACCTGCAAATGTTTTCAAAAGCTCCAATTGTGATTGAATTTGTTCCATCTATTTCCCTCGCACTTAGCTTTCACGATAACTTTTGAATGCAAAAATGGAAGATGTTTTTTCAAAGAATTCCACATCATAAATCGTAGTTAAATGATCAATGAAAATCGTTTGAAGGTCATAGGCACTTGCCATTGTAGGCAAATCATCAATCTTATTTACCCCAAGTTCTGTTTCATTTTCTAAATATAATTTAAGATTAGCTAAAGCAGTCTTAAGGATTTCATCATCAGAGGCGAGGTTATCAAACATTTCTTTGTTTAGTAAATAAATCTTATACAACCATATGTAAGCAGCTAGATATTCTTTATTTGACAAGGAAATTGAGCTTCTTGCTATTAATTGATGTGTTTTTGTTTCTTTATCATCATCATTTAGCTGACAAATTACTCCATAAACTGAATCAATTGCTTGACGGTAAAAATGCTTTTCAGGATCATCTAATTGATCATATTTTGCTATAGAGGTAAGAATATCATCAAAGATACTTTGAGAACTTTTAAGAGCTTTTTCAGGTTGTACTTGAATCACTTTTTGCAGCAAATTTGTTAGTTGCTTGAATAAATTAATTCGTTGTTGCAATTTCCTATCATTCGCTTTTTCAGCTGCTTCGTTGAACAGTTGATTACTTGATTTAAACTGCCAATTATTTAATGATCGTACTCCACTATCAAAATTCCTTATCGCTAAATCCTCTGCAGGATTTAAAATCTCTTTTCCTATTTTTAATGGCGCACCCGTTCTTTCTGCAGTTAATAATTTTATAATTACATCATCTATAGAGTCTTTTTCAGTTATATTTACCAAGGGATCCTTTGAATTATATCGTTCAGTTTCAATTAACTCAATTTTGTCTTTTAATGAATTCAGAATGAATGCTTGCTTATCGGTCATAATTTCTACCCACTATTATATCATCTAATACACAAAATAGTGAAGTATCTATCTAATAAAAATTCATTGTTTTACTTCAAGATATGACTATTTCGAGTTAAAATATTACCCCTAAAAATCCATGAAATCATAAAAACTTGATAAATTGAACTTTTTTTGAAAGTTTATCTAATTTTCTAAATATCAACTATTTTACTTGAAGTTACCTATTGTTATCTAGAACTTATAAATTACCAAAATTATGAGGTCGAGATTATGTTAAAAGTAAAATTTAATCGCACTTTTATGGTATTGGCATTTTTAACTTTAGGTTTAGTATTTACAGCATCAATGTTTACATCCACAAATGCTTATGTGGGTCAAAAAGCACCTCTTTTATCAATTAATGAAGATACAGAAACAGAAACAGAAACTGAAACCGGAACAGAAACTGGAACCGAAACTCATGGCGATGATCATGATGATGATGGAATAGATGATGAGTCTGAAGATAAAAATGAAAGAGAACTTGATATTGAGCTTCAACCTAACGAAGCTTCAATAAAGTCTTCAATTGAAGCAAATGACACCGAAAATGAATTTGAGCTCACCCTTAAAACTGAATCTGATAAACTAAGTATCCAATTTCAATACAGCACTGAGGTTGATGATTTAGAAAATGAATTAGAATTTCAGATTGATTTCACAGAATTAATTGGTTATGTTGATAATGATTTGAATAATATCTACAATAGTGATAATGACACTCTTATTAGAACCTATGAAATTGGTGATTTCTTACCAATTGAATATACCTTTGAGAATAGAACCGATGGTGAAGTACATATCTTATCAACAACCACAACGGATGGAATTTTCGGAGTAATGCTTTATGCAACAAATGAATTCACAACTGTAAATGGAACTTTAATTGCTCCTACTGAAATTAAATTTGATATTATAATTGATGGCTACAACACTACTGATATTACTTCAATAGCTTTGTTAGCAGAAATTGAAATTGAAGGTGATGTAGAGTATGATGAAACAACGGAAGATGAAAACTATAATTTCGCAGATGATGAATCAGAATTAGAATTCAATATAGATGATTATATGGGTTTCTTCTCCTGGAGCGATACAGCAACCGTAGATAGTGTAGATGTACCAGTTTATTCAAATCCATTCAATTCCAGTCCAACTGAAAGAAAATTGTTCCTAAATTATCCTGCTGGTGATCTCATCATACACGATCCAAAAATAGGCATGGCAAATATTTTACAAGTCGATGCACTATCACCCACCCCAACTCTTGGTTTTGTATTATATACAATTGCAGGAATTAGCTTATTAGTAGCCTTAGGAGTTGTCTCCTTATTGTTAAGGAGAACAAGATGGCAAAAGAGAAATTAGATTTTCTCTTTTTATTTTTTTTAATCATTTTTATTAGTAGCTAATGAGGATAAAATATTCGCTCGAGTAATTAATAATTGTATTTTCTCATTATCAGGAAATCTTCCAGAGATTCGCTTTAATTCTTCCAAAATTTGATTTAATTCATGAATTCTATTATCTCGTGCTAAAGTACCAATAAGATTTGTTAATGCTTGAGCGAATTCTATTTGCACATCAACCAAATCTCTATACTTGTTAGCAAACATGCGAAATTCAAACAATAATCTATCACAAATGAAATTCTGTCTATCAGAACAGAATCGATTAATTGCACTGGCATAACTTCTTGCATGATAATAAACTACTGTTTTGTTTTTTGGATTATTTTTTACTAGTGAATGTAGACGGTTCAGGAATTTTGAAGTTCCTTCTGTATCCCAAGAACCTCTGATAAACATTATTGCGGTTGATAATGAATCAGCTAAATGTTCACAAATGATTTCATTTTGACTTGAGTCATATAATTCCTCTAACTCATCAAGAATATTCAACATATCTGCAAATGCTCGTCTTTCCCCAAACATTCGAACAGCATTCTTTAGAGCACGAGAATATGATTCTTGGATAGCTTTGTTTTCAGGATAAGTCTGACTTATCTTAACGAATTCATCGTGCCATTCTGTGAACTCTGAAAGAGGTTGTTTTGGAGCAAAATGAGTTATTAGATCTGAAAGTTCAAAGGCACGTAATTCAGCTATATTTTCAGGATCCGAAGGGGATTTAGGCAAATCAGATGGAGATCTCAATAACATTCCTCTTAATATAAAGACAAAATTGATTGTTATAAGATATACATTTCGTTAGTTACTTGAATTCTTGATAAAAAAAATAATAAATTGTTTCCATTTTATCTGGAAACAGTCTTATTATAGAGCAAAATATTTTGAATATTCTTTCTTGATAAAATCTAAGTAATATTTTGTGGAAAGCTCTTGACCTGTTATTTCTTTTATCAGATTTAATGGTTGTAAGAGATTTCCTTTTTGATGAACATTTGTTATCATCCAATTTACTATTTTTGAAAGATCTCCTTTCTTTATTTCTTCTCGCCAACTGGGGATGTCTTGCTCCATTTTCCAGAGAAGTTGTCCATCATAGATATTACCAAGAGCGTAATCGGGAAAATAACCAAAAGATCCTCCTGCCCAATGGGAATCTTGTAGTACTCCTTCCGCATCATTCTCAATTGTTACTCCAAGATATTCTTTCATTTTTTGATTCCAGACTTTTGGAAGATCAGCAACAGTAATTTTACCTGCAAAAAGCTCTTTCTCAATTTCATATCGAACAATGATATGCATTGAATAGGTAACAGGATCAGCAAAAATGCGAATCTTTGAAGGTTTAACTTCATTCAAAGCGAAAACTAAAGGTTCTAAGGTTAAATCATCGAATATTCCTTTTCCAAGAGTTTTTAATTTTGGCAAATAGAATTCCCAGAATTCAGAACTACGACCAATGATATTTTCAATGAATCTTGATTGAGATTCATGGATACCCATTGAACAGTAGAAACCAATTGGCTGATATTTATATTTTCTTGGGAGATTTTGTTCATAAAGACCATGACCACCTTCATGGAGCATGCCATAAAGGGAATTAGTAAAATCATTTTCATCGTAATGAACAGTTACTCGAACATCATCATAGAATCCTGTAGTAAAAGGATGAGCAGTGGGATCGATTCTTCCAGCTTCTAAATCGTATTTTATTATTTTAGCTATATCAGTAGCAATGTTCAATTGAACAGATTCGGAACAATGCCTTTGTAATACAGAAACATCTGGTTGTTTAGGGGATTTAACGCATGCTTGAATGATAGGTATAAGACCATCACGCAATTCAATGAAAAGCTTGTCAATTATCTCACGAGTAAAACCAGGTTCGTTCAAATCGAGTAAAACATCGTAAGAATCTTTACTAGGATCAATATAATTTGCTGTTTGTTTAACTAAATCAAGAATTTCCACCAAAAAAGGTTCAAATAAACCAAAGTTTGATTCTTCCTTTGCTTTCTTCCAAGTCTCATAAGCTAATGCTGTTTGTTTAGCTAAAGCAGTAACCAATTCTTTTGGTACCTTTGTTTGTTGGTCATAGTCACGTTGAATCAATTCAAGGTTTCTTTTTTCAAATTCTGATAGATTGGAATATTCCTTATGATTTTTAATTTCCACAAGTAATTGCCCTATTTCAGGATCAGTTTGTCGTTCATGTAAAAGACCACTTAATAAAGCGACTTCTTCGGAACGTTGCTCTACCCCTTTAGAAGGGATATATGTTTCAAGATCCCAATAAGCAAGCATTGAGATATTGTTAAGTAAAACAATTTCTTTATATTTTTGGAGCAACTTATCATAAAGATCGATTTTTGTTGTTATTTTAGCCATTTATTTCACCTAATTTTATATTTAAAAAAAAAGGAAGTTAGAACCCGTATAATTTGGAATATTTCTTGCGAGTTCTATCAATAAAGTATTTAGCTGAAAATTCTTTCCCTGAAACCTTCTTGATGAGATCCAAAGGATCGTACATACTTCCAAGACTACGAATATTAATGTTAAGCCATTTGAGAATATTGGTCAAATTTCCTTTTCTCATTTGTTCATTCATGTCAGGAATATCCTTTTCTAAAGCGAGCAATATTTGGTCATCATAATAACTACCAAGAGCATAAGTTGGGAAGTAACCAAATAATCCCCATGCATAATGAGTGTCTTGTAACACACCTTCAGCATCATTCTTTATGTCAACATCTAAATAATCTTTCATTTTTTCATTCCATAGGTGTGGGATTTCATCGACAGTTATTTTATCATTGAAAAGCTCTTTTTCAAGCTCGTATCTAACAATGATATGTAATGAGTACGTAACTGGGTCTGCATGAATTCTAATTTTTGATGGTGAAACTTTGTTAACAGCATGGATGAATGGTTCTGTTTGTACATCAGCAAAAATATTGCCAGTTAATTTCTTTAATTGTGGAAGATAAAATTCCAAAAATTCTGGACTACGACCGATGATATTCTCAATAAATCGAGCCTGCCCTTCATGCATTGCACTTGAAGCACCTTGACCAATTGGTTGATACTTAAATGATTTAGATAGATTTTGGTCGTAAAGAGCATGTCCTGCTTCATGCATAGTAGCATAGAACATATCAGTAAAATCATTTTTACTATAAGCAATAGTAAATCTGACATCATCATAATAACCTGTCGTGAAAGGATGAACTGCAACATCAATTCTTCCTCCATCAAAATCATAAGCAACAAGTTTTGCTAAATCGTGAGCTATAGAATTCTGAACATCAATAGGAACCTCTCTAAGTATGAGACTATCATCAGGTTGATTAGGTGATTCTACACAGGATTTGATAATAGGGATTAAACCTGCTTTAATATCATCGAAAATTTGATCATAAATTGCTTTGCTAAAACCATATTCATATCTTTCAAGTAAAACATCATAAGGATCCCTTTCAGGATCAAGATAGGCTGCTTCTTGTTTCTTCAATTCGATCATTTTTTCTAATTCATTTCTGAAAATCGAATAATCAGCTTTAGATTTTGCTTCTTTCCACTTTTGAGTAGAAATTGCTCCATGTTTTGATAACTCTTGAGCAAAACTTACAGGAATTTTTGTTTCTTTATCATACTCTCGTTGAATTAAAACAATATTTCTTTGCTCAAAATCCTTTAATTTATCAAAATTAGGATGAGCTTTGATTTCTTTTAATAAAGTGCCAATTTTTGGGTTTGTCACACGTTCATGTATTAATCCGCTCATTAACGCTAATTCGTCAGCTCGTTGTTCAGTAGCTTTTTTAGGCATCATGACTTCATAATCCCAATGTGAGAGACCATTAATATTACTTAGAATAGTATTTTCTTTGTATATAGATAACAATTCTGAATATAGGTCAACTTCCTTCGTTATTTTACTCAAGAATATTTCACCAAAAAAAAATACTTGCTATAAGATTTTAAGTCTTTCATAGGATTGGTAGAAATTTCTAGAGATTATTCTTAATAATTACTAACCTAAAAGTGTATAAATACAAGTAAGAATGAAAGTCGAAACAAGGATATGTGACGGATTTTGTCTCCAGAAGCAACTGATGCCCCAACAGATCATTTAAAGAAAACCAGTCAAGCCACAAGAGAAGCGGTACTAATAAAATTCCTCGATAAACAAGCATACATAGAAGGAAATGCTATCTTGAAAAGTGATCTAGTACTCATTGGTGCTGAGGAGTATGCATTTAGTGAATTACGAGTAGACGAAGCTATTTTAGAGATAACAAAAGAAGATGGGCAGACATACTACTATCTCTGTGAGGATTTTAAACCACAAAAACAATATAGAAAGGAAGTAGTCATGGGATTCAGCATCCCATTACTGATTTTTATCCTTGCTTTGATCTTTACAGGTGTTGGGGTAATTCTCTATGAGATAATAAAGGCACTCATATAAATTAATGTATTTGTAGAATGTATCGCTTATCAATGCCATTTTTAACGGAGATAACATCTAATGCTAGGATAGCTTTGTTTTGAATGCCTATTTTACTTGTTTGAGCTATTTGAATCAATGAAGGGATTGCTTCAGGGGAACCGATATCAGCTAGTGCAGAAATTCCTATTGTTTTTGTGCTTCGTAAGAAACCAAAATTACTTTTATTAATCAATGTAATCAAATCATAGAAATTCTTTTGCTCAAGATATTGTTTAATCTTATTATAATTGAACAAGGTTATTGAAATAATAACAATATATTCAACAAGTATAAGTGGCAATCCAATGATGAGAATTAATACAAATGGATCAGCGAAGTCTAAAGAACCATAAGCGATTATATTTTGACTCACAAATAAAGAGATAATAATTACCATAAAGAGAAAAGTAGAAATGGAATTTCGAATCATAAATTGAATGGACTTTTTATCCTTTTCAAAGAGGGATATGTAATTACCATCACGAGTCTTATAAGGGTCTAATTGGGCAAGAGAAGGTATGCCTTTTCCAGTATAATAAGCAAGTTTGCGATCTATTTCAGTAAGAGCTTGAGTAACTAATTGTCGATGTTTACAAGTAGGATCCCTAGCCATGAAAGATAAGGGTTCAATAGCTTCTTTAGAAGCAAGTTCAGCTAAAGCAGCAATAGCTAATATTTGACGACCAAAACTACGACGATCTTGGAAGGAAGTTTTTTGAGAAAGATAAATCAATTGTTCTATTTTACGACCATCCTTAATGGTTTCAATAATGAGAAGATTATTGTAGAAAATCATAGAAACTAAACTTAGAATAATACTAGTAAGAGCAAAAACTAAACCAACTGCTAAACCAATATAAAAGAAATAAAATGGTAGAATAATAAAAGAAAGGGTTAAAAAACCAATTCCAACAATACTATGACCTAGAAAAACCCAACAAAGAATGCGTTGGATTTTAACTTTTAGTAGCATTTTTTGCCATAAAGAATTCTCTTCGACAGCAGGTAAGGCTTCTTCAGACATAAGATAGACTCCCAATTAAGTGAAAAGAAGATAAAAATATGGAAATATAATTATTTTGCTTAAGTGAAAAAATAAGAAAAAAAGAAAAAAAAGGAATCTGCTAATTTAACGAAAGATTCAAAAAGAAAGAAGTAAGGAATTCTTCTGATGGGCGGGTGATCTAGCTCGGTATGATGCCTGCCTTACTA
>JAEORM010000129.1 GCA_016840905.1 Candidatus Gerdarchaeota archaeon
AAAAATAAAAAGTTAACTGACACGGCAAAATCATCATTTAATTTTGTGTACTAATAAAAGAAATTATTTTTTAATAAATTGCAAATAAAATTTAATTTGGTAGATGTTTATATTTGATTTATTAGGATTAATAGCATTAAAAAATTATAAAAATTACCTAGAATGTAGGATTGGTATTAATGTCAGTAAAATCACCAAATATAGATCCGATGTTTATAGCAACATTCCAATTTCAAATAGGACAATTCAATGAATCTGAAAAATCCTTTTTTGAAATTATAAAGGATGATCCATCAAATTTCCAAGCTTTAGTTTTGTTAGGTAATCTAGCTCTTATGAAGAATCAATTTGAAAAAGCAGAGCAATACTTATTAAAAGCCACAACTATCGCTCCAAAAGAACCAGCTCCTCATGCACTACTAGCTGAAAATTATTATCGGCAAGACAAATATGAAAAAGCCTCAACGCATTTGCGTTTTTATGGAATTAATGATATGGCTGAAAGATTAGAAAGCTTTCAAAATAATCAACCTTATCAAATAATTAGTGATTCTGAAAGTTACACAATCAAAATGTTACAGGTAGATCCTTTACCGGTTATTCAAGTGCAAATAAATGATTTACCACCAATTAATTTTCTTATAGATACTGGTGCTGCTGAAATAATGATTGATATTGATTTTGCTAAAGAAAACAAGCTGGAACTTTTTGGTACAAAAGAAGGAACATTTGCAGGAGGTATAAAAGCACCAATTATTTTAGGTAAAATTGATACGCTTACAATAGGTGTTTTAAAAGTAAAAAACATACCTGCAAATTTCTTATCAATAAGACCTATCAGTCAAATTTTCAATGGACTTAAAATTGATGGTATTATTGGAACAATATTTTTCTATCACTTTATTACAACAATAGATTACTCTCAGGGCGAAGTAATTTTTCGTAAAAATTCAATTGAACAATTGAATGACTTTGAGAATCAAATAAAATCACTTCATCCCATTGAAGTTCCTTTTTGGTTAGCTGAAGATCATTTCATGGTTGCATGGGGACAAGCAAATGATGCAGAACCCTCATTGTTCTTCCTTGATACTGGGTTAGCTGGCGGAGGTTTTACTGGTTCAAAAGTTCTATTGGAAAAAGCTGGTGTAGTATTAGATGATAGTAAATCATTTGAAGGGATCGGTGGTGGTGGTAGGATCAAAGCTATTCCCTTTGTTCTTGATAAACTATCATTTGGTGATGCAGTAGAAACAAACATTAATGGTGTTTTTACAGATAATTTTCCTTTGGAAGATAAATTAGGTTTTAAAGTTGGGGGAATTATTTCTCACCAATTTTTCCGAAAATATGCTTTAACCTTTGATTTCATCAAAATGCGGTTTATTTTAGTTAGAAAAAGTACTTAATAATTCGCATTTTTCCTCTTTTTTTGCAACAATTGTAAAAAAACAACTGAAAGTCTTTACATTTATCCCAAATATTTTTAATTCATTAAACTTACTAAAAATTGGTGAGGTATATGCGATTTAAGAAAGTCATTTTAATCTCATTAATAATGGCTATAACACTTATCCCTGTTAATATTGTTTCAGCAGAGACCTATATACAAAACGACAATATTCTTATCTACATTGATATCCAAGATGCCTACTATTATGCAGATAGTAGTGATGATATTGAAAATGATATCATTTCACATTTCACTCTAATAGTTCATCGATTAACCTATATGCCAATCAGAACAGTGATCAATTTCTATTTGTTAGTAAGTTTAACTTTACCCTCAGGTGTCATCTATGATTATCTTTTCTTGGTGACAAGCCCATGTGAATGTGTTGCTTATCCAACCCTGTATCTAATAAATCATGCAAGCGAATCTGGTTGGTACTGTTTGGAAATAACTGGTATATTGAATACCAATAATCCATACCTAGTTTACGGTACAGAAAGATTCGATTTTGATCCACCAGGTGGGACGGATGGCACAGGACCATTGGCTTGCTTAATTGAGCCTTAAACTTAAGACTAATAGAAAAAGACTATAAAGGGTCTGTTGTTGGAAAAAAGAAGTGTGTTCGTTTGAATATGACATTAAGTAATGAAGATTTCGCTATTCTCTTAGCTCTCGAATCAAATCCCTCCATGCCAATGACTGAATTGGCCGACCTATTAGATGTTACAAGGATTACCGCAAAAAAACGTGTTGATGATTTGAGAGAGCGTCAGATAATTAGAGATCCAATCGCAATATATAATCCAGT
The DNA here is from genome assembly GCA_016840905.1 of Candidatus Gerdarchaeota archaeon. The sequence goes on from JAEORM010000129.1 coordinate 2,265, forward strand.
TGTGTTGGGATTAGATCGTATTAGTGTCATAGCTAAGGTGCAATCATTAGATAAATTACAGTTATTGGAAATAGCTTGTGATGAGCATCCCTATACTCATTATCGCGCACGAGCGTTTGGAGGAGACTTTGGGTTATTTATTCAATTTGATACCCCAATTAACACTGTAAAATTACTTGATGATTTCTTCAAAGAATTAGTAAATAAAAACATAATAAAGGATTATGAGCTACTCCCAAGTATTGGTCTTAGAAATGAAAATTATGCTGATTTAAAACGGTATAATATTAAAATGTCTAATTGGAATTTTTCGTGGATAGATTGGTTTAATTCTTTGCCTGATACACAAGAGAAGATTCATGCAGAGGAAAAAATACTAATAGATTACTCGAAATTTTCAGAGAATCATTTCAAAATCCTTCGAATGCTTACAGCTAATGGGTCCATCAAACAAACAGATATCAAAGAGAAGCTTAAATTAAGTAAAACACAAACACACCGAGATTATAATTATGTCATGGAAAATTATATTGATACAATACGCTTCATCTACAATAGAGAGATTTTTGATTTAACAGAAACGTATGTTGCTATTGGCTATAATTTAACTGAAAGAAAAATTGCTCAAATATTAGCTGCCATTAAGGATTCTCCCCCTCCATTCAGATTAGCAATAGATATCCTAGCAAATAATAGACTATTATTATGGGCTGATATGAGCCCAGCCCAAGCATCAAATTTTGCTTTTTCTATGTGGCAACAAAACGAGCAAACAAAGATTTATACTTTGGATACGAAAAAATCACGCTTATATTGGTTTTACCCAGATAATTTTGATTTTAATGATAAGTGTTGGAAAATTAATGAAGATTATTTCATCAAAACACCATTAAAGAAAACAATGGCATCAAAATAAGTTAAGGCTGTTTTTTTACCATACTTTTACTAGTAAATCGAGCAAAATGCTTCTGGAAAAAATGCTCATAATATTTAAATAGTAACTATACATATGTTCCATTATAGCTTTTTATCTTATGGAATCCTCGTGTAAATTTAGAGGATGAACAAGATAATGGTTATCTGGAGAGTTATGAGATGAAAAAAACCAATTTATTAGTATTACTTGTTACGGCACTAATGATTGGAACAAGTTTGACAATTATCGCCCCAACAGTAGCAACGACAAAAGAAGTTAGAGCGATAACCCCCAGAGGCTATATTACTAGCCCATCAGATGGAGCAACCGTCTCAGGAACTGTGATAATTACTGTGTCTAGTTCAGCTACTATTTATATCGATAATGTGTTAGTAGCGAAAAAGGCAACGAGTTATAATTGGGATACAATAACCTATGAAGATGGTTCACATCAAATTAAAGTAAAAATTAGAGGAACAATTGAAATAATAACTGTTACAGTTGATAATGGTGTAACACCACCACCTCCTCCCCCACCAACGGGAGATAAATATGCATTAATTGTTGGAATATCGAATTATAAAGCAATAAGTGATCTTTCATATTGTGACGAAGATGCAACGGACTGGTATAATTATCTAATATCAATAGATTATGCAGATGAAAATATCATAATACTAGGAGATTCAAGCAGTCCTTATCCAAAGAAGGATGCAATAGCAACAGAGACTAATATCTGGTACTATATCGATTGGTTGGTAAGTTTAGATTGCGATGAAATAAGCTTTATAACCTCAGGCCATGGTGGTGGTGATGGTAATGGTTGGTCCTTCAATTGTGCATGGGACTGTGGTGATGGTGAAAACGGTGAAGATGGCTATTTAGACGATTATGAATTTCAAGCACACTTTACTGGAGTGGTAGCACCAAAAGTTCACGTGTTTATGGATCATTGTTATTCAGGAGGAATGATTCCAGAATTCCAAACTGCCTGCGGAAATAAACTATATATGTCAACAACTTGCACAGAGGATGGCTACGGATATGATGTCAGAACCTATAGGAACGGGGCCTGGACCTACTACTTTTTAGAATATGCCCTTATCAATCACTTTGGTTCAGATCCTAATACAGCGTTAGAAGATGCTTTTGATTATGCTTCTAGTGCTTATCCTTATGGTGGAGGAGATACTCCGCAAGAAGGCGACTATTATCCGGGAGATTTTACTCTCTGATTGATTTGCAAACTAATTAGTCTAAGAAAGGTTAGTGTTGAGCTAACCTTTCTCCTCCCTTATTTTTCTCTCTTAATTTCTTTCATTATTCTACATAAAGTCTATATTTTGTTTTTTAGCAGGTGCTTTTTTCTTAAAGCCCAACATTTTTAGCATATCCATTACTTGGTCATATGTTTGTTGAATGAGCTTATTTTCTGGGTATTTGGCATCCAATGCTTCAAACTTATCCAAAAAAGGTACTATTTCTTTTGCTTTTTGTCCTTGTGTTAAAAGAGCGATTACTCCTAATAATGATTCTAGATAGATCTTTATTATTACTTCATTTTTCGGAAAATTAGTTTCCAATTCATTTAGCTCATTTATTATGTTATTTACTTCCTCCATGTCACTTATTCCTATTCTTTGTAAGGATGTGAATAATGATTGAGCATAAATTGTTTGAATTTCTAAGTTGTTTTTTGAATTATCTGCTAGTAATTCCATTTCATCAAGATGTTTATCTAGCTCCTCTTTATTTTGTGCTCCAATTGCAGCTATAACATTGAGGTATCCTTTCGCTAATTCCAGTTTGAATGCATCATCCTTCTTGTCTCCAGCAATTTTCTTCATTGAATTTAACCATCTTTGAGCCTCTTCAGGTTTTTCTTCTCCTCTATCCATTGCTGTTCTATAGGCATGCACCCATTCTAATTGCAACCCTACATTCGCTGGCGTAGTCTCTGAAAGATATTGTATTTCTTTGATCAAATTCTCTATACTTTTAATATCAGATTTTTTCGAACTGTCAATTTCTACGACAAGTGATTTGGACAAATCAAGTTTGATCTTTTCATTATCAGGGAATTTTTCAGCTAATTTTCTGAACTTTTGTGTTCGTTCTCTTAGCGCCTTAAAGTCACCTCGTGACTTCAAATAATTAACAATTTCATTTGATGCTGAAGCGAGATCCTCGTATATAGTAACAGTATCTGGATAATTTTCAGCAAGGTTTTCCAAGTTACTAAGTATTTCATTCATTACATCTGGTTGACCTTTTGATTTCATAGCAATTAATGATGAAAGTAATATTTTGGAATAGTAACTTGCTAGATCCTTATTTCCTGGATTTTCTTGCACTAATTGTTCTATGGCTGACATATATTTCTTAACTTTTATTGACGATAATTTCCCACCAAAGGTTTCCAGTGCTTTAGCAATTGCTTTAGTAAGAACAGTATTGATACCTTTATCTTTCTTAGCTAATTGTTCTAATTCAAGAAGATATTCTTCTACCATAGCAATCTCCCCTTTTTGACACGCCTGCTCTATTGTTTCATAAATTTCTGCTGCTTTTTCCATTTGTATTACCACATTTTTCTCATTATTATTTTCCCTATGTTTATTTTTATATATATTATTTTTATATTAAAAGGTAATAATAAGGTATAATTACCGAACAGTAAATTTAAATCATATCAATTTACTAAATGGTAAAGTATAAATTAGAGAAAATAGAAAAATTTTCCTAAAGAATAAAATTGTGTGGGTTTAAAGATGAAGTACTCACTGACTAAACAAGTGGATAAAAAAGCTCTAGTAGAACTATTCATTATGCTCTCAGATTCCATTGATGAAAGTATTCCAGATATCATTTGGGAAGGATCCGAATTTGAAGTAGATATTTCACAAGATACCGTAAAATGTGATGTGGATTACATCTCTACTAAAAAAGGCGGTGAATTCAAAGTATCTATAAGCTGGATCACACCTGAAGCAAAGAAACAGATAGCAGAAGAAGCAGAAAAGAAGACAAAAGACCGACTTGCAAAAGACGGTGCTCCTGTAAAATCTTCACCTGCAAAAGCAAAAACAGAAGAGGAAAAACCTCTTGAAGTAGTTTCTGACGCAGAACTCTGGTCTGACGAAGAAGACGATTGGGATGATGGTGGAGATGATGCTGAATGGGACTCAGAAGATTATGATGAAGAATGGTAGATAACCTACTATTCATTTTATTTCCTTTCTTTTTTGTTTGTAACCTCTTACGCAAAGTTTTTGTTATGTTATAGTTACTTCTTTGTTATGACTTTTCATTATCTTCTGTGGATGATGAATTCAAAAATGAGTTGGGTATTATGAGTATATTCAAAGGAGATACTAAACACGAACAATCTCTTTCTTCAACTTTTGATGTAACTTTTGCTACTGTTAAAAGAAATTTGATCACTGATTGGCAATACAAATCAGACATTGTTATCCAGTTTGTTTGGACAGTAATAAATCTAGTTGCTTATGGTTTTCTAGGTTTATCTGTAGGCAGTGGAACGGGAGAATTTGCTCCACCATATTCATTTTCATGGTTCTTATTAGCTTCTTCTGCTTATTGGACACTTTTTACAGGTAATTATGAGGAAACAGCTTTTTGTCTGCGAGAAGAATCCGCTCGAGGAACTATGGGGTATTTAATAACAAATAATGTTGATACTCTTGGTATAATGGTTGGTAGATATATCTCTTCCAGCATAAAATTCTTTATTATTTTCCTTGTGACAGCAATCCCTACCTTTGCTTTAATTCCTCTAAGTGATCCAGGAGCTATTCTTCCTCATAGTGCTAGTGAGTTTTTCATGTTAATTCCCTTGATCCTTTATTCTTACATCTTCATGATGTGTGTAAGCCTTTTTATGGGTTCTATTACTCTTTTAGTGAAGCAAACAACAACCATAGTGCGAATCATGTTATATGTTATTCGTATTATTGGTGGTTATTTCTTTATGATCGAATCATTATCTGGTTTTGGTGCTTGGTGGTTGCCAGTTCTATCAGTCTGTCTACCAATCGTTAGTGGACAATTTGCCTTTAGAAAATATCTTCTGGAACATGATTCAGCAGCTAGATTTCCTGACATGTCTTATATTACAACAGATGCTACCTTCCAAGGATTTACCTATTGGCAAATAAATTTGATAAATATCGCAGTATGTATAGTCTCGGTAGTTGGTTCATTTTATTTTGTTCATTGGATGACTAATGTAGCAAGAAGGCGAGGAACGATTGAATTTTATTAGGAGGAAGCAAAAATGGTAGAAGAAATAATTCACTCGGATGCTCTTGTTAAGGAATTTCCATTGGGAACTTTTGCAAAAAGGAACGAATGTAACAAAAAAAGGATATTAGATGGTATTTCTTTTGAATTGCCTAAAGGATTGTCCTTGGCACTTTTAGGTCCCAATGGATCGGGGAAGACGACCTTACTTAAAACACTCTCAACAATTTATTCTCCTGATGGAGGTAAAGCCCAAATTTGTGGTTTCGATATTGTGAAGGAAATTAAAGAAGTTAGGAAAAGAATTAGTTTCGTTTCTCCAGCAATGGATTTCCAAAAGAAATTGACTTTAAAACAAACACTTGATTTCTTTGTAAAGGTAACAAATGGTGATATGGCTCTCGCAAAGGATTTCATCGAAGAATTACAATTGGATCACTTATGGAACACTAAACTCGAAACATTTAGTGAGGGACAAAAAGCAATTACTCGTTTATGTGTTGGGCTACAAAAGAATCCTGAAATATTATTCGCTGATGAACCAACGAATGGAATAGATTTTAGAAGAAAACAAGTTGTTCTGGAATTCCTTGAAAAACAAGGACGCGAACGAACCTTGGTCTTAGTCGATCATGATCCCGAAGTAGTGGATGTTCTTTGTGACAAAATCCTTCTTATTGCCTTAGGAGGAACGGTTCGAGGAATGGTTGACGTTGCTAATTTACACAAAGAATTCAATTACATGTTTGATATCATGGTTATACCCAAAGGACCAATCACCAAGAAAGAGGCTAATGATATTTGGCCCCGATATGAAATGATTGGCGGAATGTGCAGATTTTTTGCCAGTAATCGAAAGGAAGCTGGTGAAGTCCATGATAGGATAATTCAATGGGGACGATTTATTGATATTAAAACTTCAGGGATTTCCATAGAGGATATCACTCTTATGTGGCTCAAGAAACATGAGGATGAACTCGAGGAGAAATTAGCAGAAGATAGGCGTTTAGCATTAGAACAAGAAGCGATACAGAAAAAAACAAGAAAGAGACGAAATGAAAAAGACTAACTTTATTATTTGGAGGTTTCTTCATCAGACGGTTCAGAATATAAGGTTAAAAGGGTTTGATCTGCTGCTCTTTGCCTTATGACATTTCTTCTAATTCCTTTTACTTTATTTTTCCACCCTAACTCTCCCTCTTTAACAGGTTCAATCACTATTACTTCCCCTATCTGCTCATTAGTCTGTTTGTGATGTTGTGAAAAATCAATCATTTCTTCTGTCAGAGGTTGATTTTCTTTTGAAGCTTTTTCAAATAAATGATGTAATCTCCCCGTTGGAAGTGCTCCTTGAACTTCCTTTAGAGATACTTTCACCCCTAAATCCTCACAACAGCGAAGCATCTCTTTCACATAATGTTCACGATCGATGTCATCAACGAATTTTGGATGTTTTGCTCGATTATAGATAGCTCCTTCACCAGCAGTGATGATCCATGGAAATTTATCATAATCCATCCATTCTTTATCACTGTTTAATTGTTCCATTTTTGCATAATGTCTAAAAGCCTCAACTGCAGGTGTTTTTGCTTTGTAAACTTCTGGTGCACGCCGAATCGGCGTGAGAATGACCACCTTCGGCACTAATTCTTCGATAGGCATCTGGAGAACTTTCACTCCAAGATTGATGAGAAATCTTCTGGCAGTTTGAAATTCACTTTCTTTTTTGGAGGTATCTTTTGAATGGCGAAGAAGTATCTCAAGAACCTTTCTTTGTGCTGATCTTGCAAGGGGTGACCAATCTGAACGAACAGCTTCGAATCCTTTCACTTTGAATTCATCATTTAACAAACTAACATA
>JAEORM010000130.1 GCA_016840905.1 Candidatus Gerdarchaeota archaeon
CAGTTCTGTATTCACAAATAACTACCAATCTTCCAACTAGGGTTTTAAGTGCTATAAAAGGAGGTAAAGTGATTGATGAATATCATCTAATGATTGATATTCAGAAAAACGAACCAATAATTCGGTACCATAATGAACTCCCAAACATTAAAAATTGGCATGGAGTTGCAGTAGAAGTTAATATTGAAGGTGATTATTCAAGAGCTCATGCTAAAATACTAGAATATCTTAAAGCAACTGCTTTAGTAGCTCCTTATGCTAATATTACCTTCATTGATGGTTATGGAATTTTATATAAATTCAACAAGGTTATTGATGAAGTGCCAAAATTGGGGGAAGCAGTATTACCGCACCCTCGTGGAATAGATACAGAGAAAATGTTGCGCCTTCTACGAGTCGCAAGACAAAAAACAATGAAAAAATTCCTTATGGCTAATTTTCAAAGAATAGGCGAAAAAACAGCTGAAAATTTCTTGAAAGTAGTAAAAATTAAAGAAGATAAAAATCCTGAAAACTTGGATCATGATGAAATTGTTCGTATTGTTCAAGGTATGAATGAATATGAGGATTTTTTGGCACCTGAAACTAAATGTTTGTCTCCTATTGGTGAAGAAGTTCTACAGGCTGGTATTGTTAAAGAATTAGTACCAGATTTTGTAACTGCAATCACTAGAAAACCACAAGCTTATTCTGGACATCCTTTTGTTATAGAAGTAGCTATGGCTTATGGAGGGCAAATCATACAACCATCTTCTGAACCAACGCTTTATCGATATGCAAACAGAATTCCACTTCTTTATGATGCTTATGCAGATGTTTCAGCAAAGGTTGTTAGATCATTTAATTGGCGCATGTATAAAGTATCAGATAATTCTCGCTTGGCAATTGTTACACATATAGCTTCAACAAAAGTACCATATCGTACTGCTGGCAAGGAATCTATATCTGATATTCCAGAACTGGAAAGAGAAATACGTCTGGCAATGCAATTCTGTGCTCGTAAATTACGTGTCTATTTATCTCGAGTTGAGCGAGAGGAACGAACTGCAAAACGAACTAGTATTTTTGAAAAATATATGCCTCATATCGCTACATTAGCTACTAGATTAAGTGGTAAGAAAGAAGTACCTTCAGTTGATTTCATATCTAAAGGGAGGAAAATATTAGAGTAATAAGAATTCAAGGGAAGTTGATGAAAAATGTCAAGAAAAACAGAAACTCATGCTGAAAAGGTGAAGGAACAATCCTTCAAGAAATTGGTTAAACTTGGTGATGAAACTTATGCTCAACTTGAAAATGGTAAATTCCCAGAATTCGTTATGCCTATGAGAAGTAGCACCAATATCTATTATGATGAAGAGATAAAGCAATACACAGTTGGTAAAAAGAAAGTTAAGCGATCAGCAAGAAATATTCGCCATTTAAAACCATTCTTACAAACCATGTTTGTTGCTACTTTTGCTGCCCGAGATTTATTAGAACCTGGAAGAACAAGCACTCTGAGAGATTTGTATTATTCTTCTGAATCTGCGATGGCTAAAATGTTTCAGGATCAGTCTGAATCAGATAATATCATTACTGATGTTGAAGCAATTATCGGTATGGCTCGAGAAGATTTTAATATATTCCCAGATGCAAGAAGCACCATTTTTGGTGATTTGACAGTTTCGTTCCAAGATAAGAAGACCAAGCAAAGTCGTGAAATCAATCTAACATTTAATCCTGATGGTCAAACAATTGGCCCAACACTTGTTCGTAGCGATTTTATTAAAACCTCTGCAAACAAAGTTATTTGTATTGAATCAGGTGGTATGTTTCAAAGGTTGGTAGAAGAAGATGCTGATGAACAATTTAATGCAATATTAATTCATCTTGCAGGACAAGCTCCAAGAGGGACAAGACGTTTAATCAGGCGATTAAATGAGGAATTAAAATTGCCAGTTTATACTTTTGTTGACGGCGATCCTTGGGGGGTGCATATTTACAATGTCATTGCTTCAGGTAGCGCTTCTGCTGCTCATCTTACTGGATTAACAACACCTGATGCTATCTGGATGGGTCTAACAGCTTCAGATATTGAAAAATATAGTTTACCAACTGACAACTTCACAAAAGGTGATACTACTAGAACTGTTCAATTACTAAAAGATCCTCGCTATCAAAAACCATACTTACAACATGAATTGCGTAATTTCTTAAAATTGAAGAAAAAGGCAGAACAGCAATCATTGACTTCTAAAAGTTTGACTTTTGTTGTTGATGAATATCTTCCAGAAAAATTCAAAGAAATAGCAAAATTACAAAGGGAAGGAAAAATCTAATTTTCTATTAGCTTTTCTTTCCATTCATTCTCTTTTTTATTTTTTAATATTTACTTACCAATCATTTGGTGTTGTTAATCCTGAACCTGTTACAAATAAAACAACTCTATCATTTTTCTCTAGAAAATTATCATCCTTGAGTTTGCTTAATGCTGCTGCTGTAGCTGCTGCTTCTGGAGCTACCATAATACCTTCAGTTTTTGCGAGCTGTAACATAGCTTCTTTAATAGATTGATCTTCAACTGCTACAGCTGTACCATTAGATTTACGTATAGCATCAAGAATTAAATAGTCGCCTATTGCACCTGGTACTCTAATTCCGGCAGCAAAAGAGTGTGCATCTTTCCATGGTTCAGCAAATTGATCCCCTTGATTAAATGCCCTTACTATCGGTTGGCAGCCGGTTGGTTGAACTGAAACCATTTTTGGTCTCTTTTCATCAATTAATCCTAACTCCTCCATTTCATCAAATGCTTTCCACATTCCGACTATCCCAGTTCCTCCACCAGTGGGATAAATAATAACATCAGGTAATTCCCAAGCTCCATGTTCTGCTAATTCTAACCCCATTGTTTTCTTTCCTTCCACCCTATATGGTTCTTTTAAGGTTGACATTGCAAACCATCCATGCTTCTCCCCTTCCTCTTTTGCTATTTTTCCGGCAACACTAATTAATCCATCCACAAGGGTCAATTCAGCACCCATAGCAATTATTTCTTTAAGTATAAATTCTGGTGCATCTTTAGGAGCAAAAATATGGGCTTTAGCATTTGCATGTGCAGCATAAGCTGCTAACGCTGCTCCAGCATTTCCAGCTGTTGGTAAAACAAAATCCTTTAACCCTAGCTCTAAAGCTTTTGAAATTGCGGCACATAATCCTCTACTCTTAAATGTTCCAGTAGGGTTTTTACCTTCATCTTTAATAAATAAATTATCTAAACCAATTACCTTACCAAAATTCGATAATTGCACTATTGGTGTCCATCCTTCTCCCAAACTAATACGATACTTGTCTTGATTGACAGGCATTATTTCATGCCAACGCCAAATATTGTAAATAGGTCTACTATGAATATTCTCTTTTGTAAGTGTTTCTTTAGCCTTTTCCAAATCATATTTAGCAAATAACACTTTATTACATTTTTTACAAATTGTTTGTACAATTGCTGAGTCGTATTTTTCGCCACATAATGAACATTCTAATTCCGTTAAAGTAGAATCTGTTGAGGATGCCATTATAATCATCGCTTCTTTATTTATGCTATTACTTTATAACAATTATTAAGAAAATCAATTGGTAATTTACCAAAAAATCACTTTTTGAGGTACCTTTTGTGACCTCTTTTTGAGACTTCGTTAAGTGAATCGCTCTTTTTAAGGAAAACTGCTTTTGTAAATTAACAAGTTAAAGGTTGAATATTAATTGTCGGTAGTTACTGAAAAGAAAATCGATACACAAAAGGAATCTATTGCAGATATTGAATCAAAACCTTCCATTAAAAATCTCTTCCAAAATAAATCATATATGTTAGTCTTTGGTGGACAGTTATTGAATATGATAGCTTCTATGCTTGCTAATATGGCATTTTCTTATTTGATATATGCAACAACAAAAAATGCATCTTTAATGGCTTCAATGGGTATATTGGGGTCTTTACCTACAGTTCTTATAATTACATTTGCAGGTGTAATAGTCGATCGGTTTGATCAGAGAACACTGATTTTTATTGCATTAATTTTACGAGTATTCTTCTTCATTGGTTTTCTATTTGTTTTCTTATTTATGGATCAATTAGTATTTACCACAATCACTTATATTCCACTTGGAAATGGTGTAATTCAGAGAGTAATTGATGTTAATTATATCCGCTTTATTTCTCCCATGTATACGCTATTATTTCTTAATAATGTTGTATTCTCATTTTATTCTCTCACAGTAACCACTTATTCAAAATATATTATTGAGAAGAAGAATCTTTTAGTCGCTAATTCTTTTAACTCTTCAGTTAATCAGATTGCTAGCGTAATTGGACCTATATTAGCTGGAATGATCATTACTGTTAGTTATTTATACAGTTTTGTTATTAGCATTGGCATTACTAGTCTAGGTTCGCTATTTTGCCTATTTTTAATGCTTAAAGGTAAAACCCCTCCTAAAGTAGAGGTTGAGACAACATCTTTTAGAAATCAAATTAACCGTTTCTATCACGATTAAAAAATCGGTTTTAATGCTCTCAGATATG
>JAEORM010000131.1 GCA_016840905.1 Candidatus Gerdarchaeota archaeon
AAAAGTAGGGGTTCTTCTGGAAAAATCAGAATTTAATTAAAAAAATGATAAATAACTATTTTTTTATGTTTTATCAGAACATAGAAAGGATTTTATTAGGAAGAAAATTATTGTAAGAAAGAAATATAATAAAAACTTTGAATATGTATTAGTAAATATTCAAGGAAATATTCATAAAGAATAATAAAAATTAACCGTTAAAAGAACATCAAATGTTCGATTTATTCGGCGAATCTCAATGAGCGTGAATAATAAATGGCAGCTGAATCAAAAAAAGGAAATTTAATTCTAGAATTACGAGACCTTAGAAAATGGTTTCCAATAAAAGAACAAGGCTTTATTGGAAGCAAACAAGTAGCTAATGTTAAAGCTGTTGATGGTGTTAATTTAAATGTATATAAAGGTGAAACCTTAGGACTTGTAGGTGAAAGTGGTTGTGGAAAAACTACAACAGGCAAGGTTATTGTAAAACTTGAAACTCCAACAACAGGTCAAGTATTATATAAAGGTCAAGATATCAATGCATTCGATACCAGAGAAGATGAAATGTTCTTCAAAAGAAATGTTCAAATGATCTTTCAAGATCCTTACAGTTCATTGAATCCCCGAATGTTGATTATGGATATTGTTGGTGAAGGTCTTCAAATTCATGAAGCAAGAATGCCTAGAAAACAACGTGAAGAAATTGTTTATGATTTATTGAATAAAGTTGGTTTAGAAAGATATCATGCATTGAGATATCCTCATGAATTTTCAGGTGGACAAAGACAAAGAATTGGCATTGCTCGTTCTTTAGCAGTCAATCCAGAACTTGTCGTTGCTGATGAACCTGTTTCAGCTCTTGATGTTTCTGTTCAAGCACAAATTCTTAATCTTATGCAAGACCTTCAAGAAGAATACAATTTAACTTATATCTTTGTTGCTCATGACTTATCAGTTATCAAACATGTTAGCGATAGAGTAGCTGTTATGTATCTAGGAACAATTGTTGAATTTGGTTCAAATAGACAAATATTTACAAAAACAGCTCATCCATATTCTGTAGCCCTTATGTCTGCAATCCCTAGACCAGACCCTAGAAGGAAAATGAAGCGAATTGTTTTGCCGGGAGAACCTCCCTCACCAATCAACATACCTAGTGGTTGTAGATTCCATCCTAGATGTTATAAATCAGATGGTAATAAGTGCATTAAAGAAGATCCCCCAATTATCGAATTGGAACCAGGACATTTCGTTAAATGCCATTATCCTGAAATTGATTAAATTTTATCTAAAAGGGATATAATTCCCTGTTTTTTTCTTTATTTTTCAGATTAACGAAAGGTTTTTGATTACATTTCATGAATTTTTTTCTGTTTAATTATGAATAAATTCAAAAATAGTAAGAATATTGAATCTACTAAAAAGACTTAATAAAAAGGAATTATTATTCCAATTAATAGTAAATCGGTGAATTTAATGGTGGAACCTCTACTAGAAGTTAAAGATCTGGTTACGCACTTTTTTACAGAATCAGGTGTAGTTCAAGCGCTAGACGGTATTGATTTAACTGTTTATCCTAAGGAATCAGTTGGAGTAGTTGGAGAATCAGGATGTGGAAAAACTCAAACTGCTTATTCGATTCTAAGGATATTAGCCTCAAATGGTCAAATTATGAGTGGTCAAGTATTGTATAAAGGACAAGATCTTGTTAAAATGACCGAAGCTGAAATGAGAAAAATACGTGGTAAAGAGATAGCTATGATTTTCCAAGATCCTATGACCTCCCTTAATCCAGTATTGAAAGTTTCTGATCAAATGAATGAAGTTATAGCAATGCATCGTGATGTTTCTTTAGAAGAGGCAAACGAAATAGCAATTGAAGCTTTAACTGCAGTAGGAATTTCAGAAGCAGAAAGTCGAATTGATGAATACCCACATAAATTTAGTGGTGGTATGAGACAAAGAATTCTTATTGCACGAGCTTTGGCTTTAAGACCTTCATTATTAATTGCAGATGAACCAACTACAGCTCTAGATGTAACAATTCAAGCTCAAGTTTTAGAAATCATCAAAGATATGAAAGAAAAATATAACTTAGCTCTTATGTTAATCACT
>JAEORM010000132.1 GCA_016840905.1 Candidatus Gerdarchaeota archaeon
GAAGGCGCGATTTGAACACGCGAACTCCTGCGAGACTGGCACCTCAAGCCAGCGCCTTAGACCTCTGGGCTACTTCCGCAAAGATTTCATTATTATTTTTGCTAGTAAAATAGTCTTTTTAATGTTTTGTTAAGAAATCAAAATTATTCTTTTTTCTATATTACTACAAACCATATTAAGATAACATCTGGAAATACCGTATTTTTATGTATTTCTTCTGTTTATTTTTTCTTGTAGTGGTGTCTCTCATGATCAATAACAATACTAACAATCCTGATGGTATTTTTGTTCTTAACGGACAAATCTTTTCTGTAAATGATTTAATCAATATCATGCGTCGTCATGGTATTAGCATTCGTCTTACTAGGGATGGTCTCTCTATTGATGGTGAGCAAATTAACTCTGTTTCAAACTTGGATGGTAATAAATGTCCTTTAGCTGGTAATTGTGAAAAACGTGTTGCTTTAGTTGAATTCCTTAAATTACAAAAATCGCAACCAATGTATCAAGACCGACCTTATGATAGACCTACCAATTATGATGAACCATCATTTTCATCTCGAGATAATTATGATTACCAAGAGGATTATCGTGATAATTATCAGGATTTGAGGAGAGATTCTCCTAGGGAGGAGCAATCTCGAGACTTTATTAAACCTAATAATCATGATCTCTTTGAAGGTAATGTTTCCAACTCTCGAGGTTTATTTGATGAACCTCCTCCTCAAGAAGAAGTTAGAGGTCTTTTTGACGAACCCGATTTTACTGCTGAATCTAATGATGATTATTTTGAGAATTCCTTCTTTAATAGGAATGAATATACTGAACGTGAACTCTCTCGAGAGGACCAATTTAGCTCTAGAAACAATCGTTCAGAACCTCGTGATACCAATCAAAACTTCTGCAAACGTTGCGGTTTTGATGTTGATCCTAATTGGAATTCTTGTCCCAAATGTGGTCAACGTATTCTCTCACAAAATCAACAAAGAACCGATTCTGAATATTTGTTCTAATAAAAAATAGCTATAAATGTCGATTGTCTTCTTATTTTTATCAAAAAGGAAGCAATCGAATTTTTTTTAACCTCATAAATTTCCCATCTTAGTAGATATTATGAAAGGAGATTAATTAGTTGTCTACAACCACTACCCCAAAATGGATTTTCAATAAGGAACTTGCTGATTTGAAAGGCAAATTTATTACTGTAGTCTCCACTACCGGTAAAACCTTTAATGGTATGCTTAAAGCTTGGAATCCTGATACTTTTGATTTATGTTTAACTAATGTCAATGAAGGAAAAAATAATTATTTTGAAGTCTTTCTTAGAGGACCAATTATTGCTGAAATTTTAATTAATGAACAACCTTTTGATTTATCTGCTTTAGCAGTAGTTTTACGTGATCGATTAAACCTTTTAGAAGCTGATGTGAAAGTTTTCGATGATGCTCGTATCATTCAAGTTTTGAATAAAGTTAAAGTATCTGAATCCGGTGTTGATGGCACAGGTCCTGTTGCTGACAGAGTTAGAGCTGTCTTTGAGCAATTTATGGAAACGTTAAAAGAAGAAGAAGAAAAAGCGGATTAAGTTTATCCATCTTCTTCCTAACTATTTTCATCTTTGGTGAAATACTTGTTTGAAATTACTAACACTGATTTATTAGCACGTAAAGGTATTATTCATACATCCAAAGGTGATATTAGAACCCCTTGTTTTGTTCCTGTAGTTCATCCCGAACCCTCTAAAAACCTTGTTGATGTCCAAACTTTTCAGGATAAATTTATGGTTGACTTTATCATTACTAGTTCCTATATCTTGAGAAAGCGTTTTGAAAATAAAATTACTGATTTACATAAGTTAACTAACTTTTCTGGTCCTATCATGACTGATTCAGGTGCTTATCAGTCTCTTCTTTATGGTGAGATAGAACTTACTCCTAAGAATGTTATTGAGTTTCAAGAGTTTATTGGTTCTGATTTTGGTGTCCCTCTTGATATCCCAATTTCAATTAATGATTCTTATCATGAGGCTAAAGCTAAGGTTGACAAAACTATAGAACGCTCTCGAGATATTTCTTCTCTAATATCTGATACCACTACTAAATGGGTTGCTCCTATTCAAGGTGGTAAGTTTATTGATCTTGTGAAGAAATCTGCCCAAGAGCTGGGTCATTTAGAAATATTTGATATGTTTGCTATTGGTAGTGTTGTAGAAATTATGAACAATTATATGTACGATACTTTACTCGAGATAATCTTGACAGCTAAACAATATTTAGATCCTAAAAAGCCAGTTCATTTATTTGGTGCAGGTCATCCTTCTATTTTTCCCTTTATTGTTGCAGCAGGTTGTGATTCTTTTGATTCTGCTGCTTATGCACTTTATGCCCATGAAAATAGATATTTAACTAACACCCAAACATTTCTTTTGGATGATTTGGATGAATTTCCTTGTAATTGTCCTATTTGTTCTTCTACTACATCAAATGATCTGAAAGGATTAAAGAAAAATGAACGAATCAAACTTTTAGCTACTCATAACTTATATGTTTGCCAAACAGAAATTATGAATATTAGGAGAGCTATTTCTTCTGGTACGTTATGGAATCTTCTTGAGAGTAGATCAAGAGCTCATCCTAATTTACGCAAAGGCTTTAACATTTTAATTAAACATTCAGATTTACTTTTATCAAATAGTCCTTCTACTAAAAAGAAAGGTTTATTTTTCGTTTCAGATTCCGATTTAGAAAGGCCTGAAGTACTTTTACATAAGAAACGTCTATCCGAGCTAAAATTAAATAAACGAAAGAAATTGATTGTTTTGTCAATTTTAAATACTGAAATCACTGAACTTTATGATCTCTTTTCTAAACTCAAAGATATAATAAAGAATAATGATGTATTAAATCGAAATTATGAATTATGGATCTTAAATGACTATTTTGGGATAATTCCCTTAGAAATCAGTGATGTTTATCCTTTAAGTCAAAGTGTTTCAGTTACAACCTTATCTAAAGATCAGTTATCAAAAAACCTTATTCATCATTTGGAATTTATTACCAAGCTGAAATTTAGAGAAATTATTTTTCTTGGTGAAATAAATGAATTTTTACCTATTTTACAAACTCATTCATATTTTACTTATAACAAAGAACGAATAAAAGCATATAATATTCCTATTTCCCAAAGTAATTTCGAGAAAATTGAATTTATCTTAAATGGTATATCTTGATTTTTTTGTTGTGTTTTTATCTTTAAATTTAAATTATTTTTTAGATGATCATGATTCAAGATTTAGCTTTAGCAAATATTACTCGTAATTGTTTTAGCACTTATAGTGCCCGTCTTATTTTTACTTTAATCTCGAATAATGATTTCTGTACACGTAATGAGTTAATTAATTGGACCAAGTTCTCTAATATTACTATCTCGAGATATCTTCAAGAATTTAGTAAATCTGGTTTAATTGGTAATGCTCCTGGAATAGTTTTTCTTTCTGATCTGGGTAAGGAAATATTCTTGCTGTTAGGTGACTTATTCCAAAAAGAGATTTTAATAGCCCAAGATATTGCTTCATTTAATTATCTTACTGAGTAATTATTTTGGGTAATTTTTCACGATATTCTCGAGCTATCTGAAATTTTCTTTCGTTTCTGGACCCACTTCGTTCTAAGAATCCTTCATCAGATAGTCTTGCGAGATAGGTGC
>JAEORM010000133.1 GCA_016840905.1 Candidatus Gerdarchaeota archaeon
GATGTTGTAGATGGCGTTGGAATTTATCCTGATCAGGATAAAGATTTGGATATTGGTAATATACAGTTTCAGTACTTGTTGGCAACTGAATATTTTGAACAAATTAGAGACGATATAGAAATTCTCATCATCCCTGGAAACCATGATGCTGCAAGAGCAGCTGAACCCCAAACACCCATTTCAAAAGAATTCGCTCCAGAATTATATAAATTAGATAATGTGTATATGTTGGGTAGTCCTGCATACGTCAAGGCACATAATGTGGAAATTCTTATGACACATGGAAATTCAATTATGGATATAAATTCCGCTATCACCGCTATACCTCACGAGACTTCAATTCCCGCTATGGTAGAGATGTTGAAAAATCGACACTTGGTTCCTATATATGGTCGAAGAACATCAATTGCACCTGAAGCTGAAGATAAACTAGTTATAACAAAAATACCTGATATTTTACATGCTGGGCACACACATATTACAGGAGATGAAACTTACAAAGGTGTAACAATAATAAACTCTGGAACTTTTCAATATCAAACATCTTATCAAAAAAGTATGAATATTAATCCCACAACAGGATCAACATATGTAGTAAATCTTCAGAATTTACAGAGAACAATTATCACTTTTCCGACATTTAGCTGATTTATATGAGCTTTTTTTCATTTATTCTATTGGAACTTCATCATCATCAATTTGAACATATGATAAAATATCTGCAATTTGAGGAGCGTGGTTTGATAAAACGGCTATAGCGTTTTTAAACTCTTCAATATCGCTTGTTCCCCCAACTAAATGAAAATCACCTATTGATTTAAGAATCAGAAAACCATTCTTTCCCCTCACCATAACGTCGTTTATAGGTGAAAAGGTAAGTCTTTCAAGCGCTAATCTTGCTGCAGCAACTAAAGCAGCTCCAATTGCTGATAGTTCTGTTGAATTTGCTCGTTTATCGCCAGCATAAAATGCTATCCTGTCACCAGTGGCAGTTAAGACAGCTAAAGCTTCGAGTTTTGCTTCTTGTGTAATATCTTTTAATTCCTTAGCAAGAGCATAAGCGATTTTTCTTTCAAGTCTCATCTTTCTTCTGATTCAACTAAAGACTAGAATAAGTTAATTAACTTTCCGATAATTTTTTTCGAAAAGGAATAATAAAGATAGAAAATTAATCTAGAATCAGACTCTTATCATAAGTAATGTTTTTAAACGCTTTTCTTAATTCAACTTCAAATAAAAGCTTAGCTAGTTTGATCAACAGCTAAAGGTGAATTATATGTCAAGTGATACTGGACTATCCGGACTACTGAGTCGTTTTTGGAAAAAAATTGTAGACCACTTTGAAGATTACGAAATAAAAAGAGAAACAATTCTAAATAGAATATCAATAATTCTGATTTTATTCGTAGGCGTAATTGTTAGACTATTTGGCTTATTTCAAGGATTTGATCCTTTGATAAAAGCTTTCGATCCTCATGTTCAGCTGGTGAGCGCAGAATTTATCAATTCTGATGGCTTTGTAGCATTTATTCATTGGTTCAAATCGGATTCATGGTATCCTTATGGTTTCCAAACTGGATTTGAATTATACTGGGGAGTCCCCTTAAGTGCAGTCATAATATATGGTTTAGTAAGCATATTTTCAATTAACATAACTATAACTCAAGCTGCTTTCTTTAGTCCAGTTATTTATGGCTTCTTAACAATAATTGCTTCATACTTCTTAGGAAAAGAAGCTATTAGCTCAAGAGCTGGTCTTTTTACTGCGTTTTTCATGTCAATTGCACCAGGTTTTGTTTCAAGAAGCACGGCTGGATTTTATGATAATGAATCAATAGGTATTCTCTTCACGGTTTTGACACTGTATTTCTTTATCAGGTCATTCAAACGTGGTGGAACTGTCGCTCCATTCTTGGCTGGATTAAGCCTAGGAATACTTATTGGTAGTTGGGGAGCATACAGATATGTATTAGATTTGTTACCTCTTGGAGCTTTCTTCTTAGTAGTAGCTAGAAAGTTGAACTGGAAACTTATCAAAGCTTACACAATAACAATTGTTACCGCATTGAGTATAGGATTCCTAGTACCAAGAGTGCTGCGAAATGATTTTTACAATGTAGAAGTCATGATCCCCGTACTCATGATAGGCTTTCTTATTATTGTTGGAATAGTTCAAAATCTATCACATAATCTAAACGAGAAGACCTTCAGACAAGTAATCATAGTTGGGGTTGTAACGATTTTAGTTCTTCTTATAATATTAGTAACAATCTTTCTGTCATTAGGAATTTTCTCTACTCTTGCAGATAAATTCTGGGCCGTTATTTTCCCAGGTGGAAGAGATTCTATTCCTATTATAGCTTCAGTCAGTGAACACCAACCAATGACTTGGGCGGAATTATTTAGCAATATCCATATCATGACCTTTTTGATGCCTCTAGGATTATACTATTGTTTGAAGAAACCAACAGCTGTTAATATCTTCATACTTGTTTATGGAGTAACAACAATCTACTTCTCCGGGTCTATGATCAGACTTGTTCTCTTATTGGCACCTTCTGCATCCCTATTGAGTGCAATGGCAATTGATAGACTACTTTACACTTATTCTCTAAGTGCACATGGAAAAATTGCTCTTACAAAGAGAAAGATCCGATTAACTAAGACGATAGGTAGAGATGAAGCGATAATTGCTTATATAGTGATTTTTGGATTGCTAGTTTCTTTCTCAATTCACAGTGTTAATCTAGCACAAGCATATGCAAGATCTGAGATGGCTCCTGTCTATTATCCAAAACCAGGTGTTCCTTCAAGTGATTGGCAAGAGGCACTAATTTGGTTACAAAACAATGCTCAAGGTGATGGTGTTGTTACTAATAGTCCTTCTGTTGTATTAAGTTGGTGGGATTACGGTTATTGGATTACGAACTATGGTGAAGCGACGTCTCTTGTTGATAATGCTACTACGAACAAAACGCAAATAGGTATGGTAGGAACCATGCTAATGTGGAATTTCACCGAATCAGTGAAGTTGATGTATAAATATAATGTCAAATACGTCCTCATTAACTCTCAAGCAGGTCTCTCTGCAGTTGGGTCAGATTTAGGAAAAGCTATATGGTGTATAAGAATCGCTGAATCTACTGTACCTAGATACGGCGTTACTGAACTAGGATACTTTGCTGAGGATGAAAGTTTGGGATACAACATTTACCAAGAACCATTTTATCAATCAGTCTTGTATAGATTAGCTGCATTTGATGCTGCTACTGGATATGCATGGGATTCACAACAATCTGGTACTCCTTCAAGTGATTATCCTGGTATTCTTTCAAAAGCTAAAGACTATCCTGTAAACACTTTAGCTGGTGCTGATGGGATTATATACTTCAGTGAAGTCTTCCGAAGTTATGGTTTAGCTGGCAACGCTAATCAAGCATATATGTATCCACTTGTGAGAATATTTGAGGTTGTATATCCAGAAAACATTGCGCAACTTTCAGCAGAAGTCAACAGCCTTTATCCGCCAGTTGGTTAATCTGCCACACCTTTTTCTTTTCTTTTTCTTATTGTTTTTATTTATTACTTTTATTAGAAATCTATCATAGTCTGCTATCTGATTCTTGTTTCAACTAGATTAGTTGTTGCGATAGACGCTTAAAACGTGTTTTGCAAATAATTTTTTTCCCTTGAAAAACAACCAAACCAAAACGCTTTTAAAAATCCAGCATGGGAAATCTATTAAAGCACAATCAATTATTAGTACTGCTAATAGAAAAAAGGTGTAAAATAATGAGCTCAAAAGACAAACCTCATTTGAATCTAGTAATTATTGGTCACGTCGACCATGGTAAATCTACTATGACCGGCCACTTACTTTATGTATGTGGAAGTATAACCGATCGAGAAATCGAAAAATTTGAGAAAGAAGCCGAGTTAATTGGTAGAGGTAGTTTCAAATTTGCTTGGGTATTAGACAAGTTGAAAGAAGAGCGAGAAAGAGGAGTTACAATAGATCTTGCGTTTTATAAATTTGAAACCAAGAAATACTATTATACTATCATTGATGCTCCAGGACACCGAGATTTCGTCAAGAATATGATTACAGGAACATCACAAGCTGACGCAGCAATCTTAGTAATAAGTGCTGGTACTGGTGAATTTGAAGCCGGTATTAGTGCCACTGGACAAACAAGAGAACATGCTTTACTCGCTAAGACATTAGGTGTTAACCAACTTATTGTTGCTGTTAACAAAATGGATCTCGCTGATTATAAGGAAGAACGTTACAAAGAAATATCTGAAGAAATGGGTAGAAATCTCAAACTTTTTGGTTTTGATATCTCAACAGTCAACTTTGTTCCAGTTAGTGGTATGCTAGGAGATAATCTCGGAGAAAAATCTGATAAAATGCCCTGGTACAAAGGACCAACTCTATTGGAAGCACTTGATACCTTTACAGTTCCAGCTAAACCAACAGACAAACCTCTAAGATTACCTGTCCAAGATGTTTATACCATCACTGGTATTGGAACAGTTCCTGTAGGACGTGTAGAAACTGGTATACTAAAACCAAAAGAAGAAGTTATCTTCCAACCAACTGGAAAGAAAGCTGCAGTTATGTCAATTGAAATGCATCATGAACAAATTCCACAAGCTATTCCTGGTGATAACATCGGATTTAGCTGCAAAGGATTATCAAAGAAAGATGCACGTAGAGGTGATGTTGTAGGACACTCAAAGAATCCACCAACTATCGCTAAAGAATTAACTGCTACAGTTCAAGTTATTCGCCATCCTTCAGTAATTGCTGTTGGTTATACCCCAGTTGTTCATTGTGGAACTGCTCAAGTAGCTATAAGATTTGCTGAATTAAAAATGAAACAATCAAAAGAAGGAAAAGTAGACCATCCAGACTTTCTTAAGAATGGAGATGCTGCAGAAGTGGTTTTAATTCCAACTCGTGATATGGTCATTGAAACATATAGCGAATTTCCAGCACTAGGCAGATTTGCCGTAAGAGACATGGGTCAAACCGTGGCTGTTGGTATTGTTAAATCAGTAGTACCTAAATAATTACTTCTTTTCTTTTTTATTTTCTTTTTTATTTTCTTTATTTTTCTTAA
>JAEORM010000134.1 GCA_016840905.1 Candidatus Gerdarchaeota archaeon
ATTATATTTTCTCTACTAGAGTGAGTGATATTTCACATTATTAACGACTAAGTAATAGAGGGTTATTAATACTAATGCCATGATTTGAATGAACAGATTAAGGTAATGTTATTAAGAAAATGGGAAATTACATATAAAGAACATAAGTTGAAACTATAATGAAGGTATAAACTTTGAACCTGATTTTTTGAATGTCTATATATATGGAGGATAAAAACGTGAGCGAAAATTCAGAACCAAAAAATTTATCGAAAGCAAGGAAAGAAGCTGAGGAAACTAAAGAAAGAGCTCTAACAGCAAACCAAGAGGCCATTAGAATGCGGGAAGCTGAAGCTACTGCAAAAAAAGCGTTGGACGAGGCTATTGAGCGGCTGGATGTATCAGCGGAGAATGTCAAACATGCTTTAGAAAACGAAGCTACATCCAAAGAAGAGAACAAATCAGCACAAGAGAAAACTTTAAAAGCTATTGTTGGTCTAAAGAATGCTATTAAAATAGAGGAAAAAACAAAACGGCAATTTGAACAAGCGACTAAAAAGCTCGAAGCAGAGGAAGCTAAATTAGCAAAGCGAGATCCCCAAAAAGTAAAAACTGAAAAAGAAATAGCAGCCCTTGAAAACGTAAAACGAGAACTTGCAGAGGCTGAGGAAGGATTTCAGAAAGCCACTGAAGAATCTAACAAATTAAGGGAAGACGAAGCCATATGTAAAAAAGAAGAAGAGGAAACAAACAATCGATTGATAACGGCAGCCGCAGAAATCGATAATGCCAAGAAAACTGAATCCGCAGCACAAAAAGAGTATGAGATAGCTAAAGATAATGCTAAAAAAGCCGCGTTAGAAGCCAAGAGAGCAACAGTTGAAGAGGAAAAAGCAAATCATCAAGCAGAACGTGCCGCAAATAAATTAGAAGCCTGTGAAAATAAGGAAACTAAAGTTAAAATTGAAAGACAACCGAATGAACCCGAAACACAGGCAGAACCTGAAATGAAAGAAACAACTCAATTTAGCACTTCACAAGAAGGTAGTGAAATATTTAGTGGAACAATTACATTACAATTAGTTAAACCGGTTAATTCTAAACAGATAAGAATATTCGAGGATTACTTAAAGGGAGTAGAAGAACTAAAATTATTATCTACTTACGGTTCTATTAGCGAGGGCCCAAAGATTATCATATCTACCGAAAAACCTATCCCGCTGGTAAATATTTTAAAAACATTGACTCCGGTAGATCAATTGTCAAAGAAACACGGTAATATCGAGGTACTTTTACGCTAACATAGACCAATAATGACTGTTTTATATTTGATCTTATCTATTAGGAACTGGAAGATTTTTTTAGTCAGATTCTAACAAATTAGTATCTGAGGTTGGTAGTCCTAATCCGTTGTTTATTTTGACCTTATAACTGCAGCGGCCAAGACGGTTAAAGTTAATTGCCTCTCTATAAATTATAATATTAATTTATGGTTATTTTTACACGAACTCCCGCTTAATAAAAAAACCCCAATCCATTCAACGAAAAGTTGAATGGATTCGTTGCTATTATATAGTTGTTTTTATGGTATACTTACTTTGAATATTCTATTTATGAAAGGAGATCGCATAATGGTCGAAAATGATATAGGAGAAAAGATTGAACAACTTGCATCGGAGACGGTGATCAAAATATCAAACTTAGCCCAATCGGGATCGAGAGATAAGGATCCCAACACCCAAAGGGAATTAACAAAATTAAGATTATCTGAGAGTCGCAAAATGAATAAATACTTTTTGAAAGTGTATGAAACTTTCCAAATACCGAAGAAATAAATATATCGAATATTAATAGAAGCTTTTTCACACCATAATTTACCCGGCTATACTCACAATTTTAAAGATAAAAATTTGGGCTCATTATAATTAGATTGAAACATATTAAGTTTTATCCTCATCTTAGCATCATAGTTGACATAATATCATTATTCAAAGACATTTCAGAACAATTCCAGCCACTAAAAACATCATAACTAAAAGCCCTATCTAGCCTCAAAATTAATAATTTTCCATTGAAGACCATTCCCACATGATTTTACATAGATTTTACATTGAAGCAAAACTGCGATTATATTGTTTGTTTATATTTGAAAAATAGAAAGGGCAAAATATTGACTAGGGCCCGGTCATAAGCAACTGCCTGATTAAAAATTATAGGAGCCTTAAAATGAAGAAAAATCTATTATTAGTGACGGTAGTCACCATTCTTATTACTCTGATAGCAACCCCTTTTACGGTCTTTGCGGAAGACCATGACCCTAATAACGATTTAAGACCAATCAAAAACTGCCTGGCAATCGTAGCACCGCATGCAGCAGCAGTCGAACAGGAAATTCAAATGACTGTATTCCAATGCTCCGATCAGACCACTGTTGCCGGCGCAGGTGTCTGGATAATTTCTCCCGAAAAACTGGAGTCCATAAAGGGACAACTCCCCCAAAATACACTAAACAGCAATGCGGAAGACCAAAACAAACAATATGAAGAATTACTCAACTTAAACGGCACTTTTCTCGGACTTACTAATGTAGATGGTAAAATATGGCATACCTTTGACGAAGCCAATCGTTGCATAGTGGTTTCCTTAAAAATCGGTTACTGGCCTGATGCTAGAAGGATAGACATAGGTGTTCCATTTTCCAGACCTAAATTGGTTATTGATGCACCCACCAGA
>JAEORM010000135.1 GCA_016840905.1 Candidatus Gerdarchaeota archaeon
GAACAAGTTTTGGATATTTGCTGTGCAAATGGCAATGGTACAAAAATAATTAATTCTTTCTTTAAAGAAGGAACAATCTATGGAATAGATCTAAATCCTAAAATGATTTTCCAAGCAAAGAGAAATAGCAAGAAAATTCACAATATAGAATTTAGAGTTGGTGATTGTTCAAACATACCTTTCCAAGAAAATACCTTTGATATAGTAACATCTTTTCTTGCGCTACATGAACTTCCAACTAGGCTTTTGCCTAAAGTTATTTTAGAAATAAAACGTGTCTTGAAATCTGATGGTTATATGTTGGTTTTTGATTTTGCTGTACCACCAAAATCATTTGCTAACATCAATTTCGTATATTATGCTTTTCGAATAATTGAAGATGAATCTGCAGCTCGTTTTATGATGAGGGATCAAGGAAAATTTTTCGAAAGAAATGGTTTGAAAATTATCAAACATAAAAAATACATGAACGGCTTCATTAATGTCTATTTATTAAAAAATAAATAAAAAAATGCTAACTGTATCTAGTACAAAATTTCGAATAATTTTATACTTGATTTTTTAATTTTAATTCTAAAGTTAAATGTAGAAATGAGGTTTATTATACTAAACCTCGTTCAACAAGCATACTAAATTCTTCAAGTGAGAGCTTCTTGCCTTCTTTGTATTTCTCTAAGGCTGCAGCTGCTTTTGCTTCGATTGTTTCTTTCACTTCTTTGAAATGATCCACACGTGCTTTTTGTTTGATATTTTGTAGGTTCTTCTGGTACTTCTCTTTTTCTTTGATAGTTTCAATGAATTTTTTATGTGTTTCATCTGCGAGTTTCTTTGTTTCAATAAAATCTTTGTGACATTGATCTGCTTCTTTGCGAATTTCATCTATTTCAGTAAAAAGTTTGGTCATTTCATGGTGATGTCTTTGAGAAGCTTTGGCTGTTCTAATTACTGCTTTATGATAATAATTCATCTCAGCTTTTAACCCCTCATAAGTACTAAATCGAGCATTTCTTTCTTGTCGAAGAGTTTTGATTGATTCTACTTCTTCAAGTTGTTCTTGAAGAGTGGCAATTTCTTGAACAAGTCGTTTTTCTTCTTCTGGTGGAAGAATTTCAGTTTGAATCTTCCATTCCATTTGTTTAAGATTACGTCGAAGAACTTTTTCTGGCACAGGAAGTTTTGGTAAAGGTTCGAGTTCTTCTTCCTCTTTGATTTGATCTACTTCCTTTTTAGCTTCTGCAAGGTTCTTTCTTACTTCCTCTCGTTTTACCTTCATATCTTGTACTTTGGTATTTTCTTCGTCTCGAGAAGTTTGATGATCCTTAACTTTAGCTATAAGTTCAGCCATTTTCTTGTTCAATTCATCTCTTCTATCTGCTTTCTCTCGAGCTTCTGTGTTCAACTTATCTCGTTTTACACGAAGTTCACTTGCTTGTTTTTCGAGTTCCGACAGTTTAACGATGATTTGGTCGACTTCTGATATCACTTTGGTTCGCCTTATATGTTCAATAGAGTGTTTTTTAAAGTTAAAACAGGTTAGTTTTAACTCGCTATTTTCAAATATGTCTTAATTTTTAGACATACTCAAAAATGAAATGAAGGGTTTTATAAATTCTTTGTCAACATCTCTATTCAACGGATGTTTTTAGAAAATTAGAAATCTAGTGAATTTAAAATGACAATCAAAAACTAATCTTATTTATGATATTATTTTTTATATTTTAAGTTGATTTTTCACTATATTCTAATCAGAAATCCAAAGAATGAGAAATCATTAAAAAGGATAGGTTATAATTTTTTTAATAAATTAATATAAGGATAGAAAATTACGCTTATTTAAAAGTAAAATGCATAGCTTTTAAAAAGCTCAAACTATCCGAAATGCTAAAAAAGCAAAAGATATTCGCCAATATAAAGTAAAAAATATTAATAATTAGCAACGAAATGCATAAAGACGTGAAACTCTATGACAAGTAGATTCTTAAAAATCTTTAAACCCTTTACACATTTAACCTTTGAAGTCAAGAAACCTGATAGAAGTGTTTCATTCAAAGAGAAGTCAATCTGGACTATTGTCTGCTTAGTTGTATATTTTATCATGATAAGTGTTCCCCTTTATGGTATTGAAATTACAACGGGTCAAGCAGATCCATTCTTTGCTATGAGAGCAATTTTAGCCTCACAAAGAGGTACTTTAGGAGAATTAGGTATTGGTCCAATTGTTACAGCTGGGTTAATTATGCAATTACTTGTTGGTAGTCAAATCATTAAGGTAGATTTCAATAATCCTGAAGAACGAGCTCTTTATACTGGTGCCCAAAAAGTTCTAAGCGTATTAATGATTCTTTTTGAAGCTGGTGCCTATCTTTTTGGTGGAGCTTATGGTGAAGACATTGATGTTTTAACAGGTTCATTGATATTCCTCCAACTATTAGCTGCTGGACTAGTGATTATGTTAATGGATGAGCTGATTCAGAAAGGATATGGGTTAGGATCAGGTATTTCATTATTCATTGCTGCAGGTGTCTCATTTAACATTCTTAATGGTTTATTTGGTTTCACAGAAGGAATTGGCGCAAAACCAGCTGGAAGATATTATGGAGCAATTATTGCATTCTTCTATGGTTTAACTCATGGTGATACATTTGGTAATGTAATCTATCGTCCTCTGAATCCTGATATAATAGCATTTCTGGCTACAATAATTGTATTTGCAATGGTTATCTATGTTGAATCTATGCGGATTGAGATACCGATTTCGCATGCGAAATATAAAATACCGGCGCGGTATCCCATCAAGTTTCTGTATACTTCAAATATACCTGTAATACTGTCGTCCGCTCTGTTTGCTAATGTTTACTTTATTTCACAGATACTGGCAAAGAAGGTTGTTGATAATCCAATTGTTGATCTGATAGGTCGATGGGATTTCGATGCTGACCAACCTGCCCCTATAGGTGGTTTAGCTTACTTTACCACTGCTCCGCGTGGAATATCAGAAGTGATAAACGATCCGATACGAGCAGTTGTGTATATTGCTATCTTAGTTGTTGCTTGTATGATATTCTCAGCTATCTGGCTAGAAACAGCTGGTATGGGTTCACGTGATGTGGCAAAGCAACTTCTAGATGCAGATATGCAAATACCTGGTTTCAGAAGAAATCCAAAAGTCTTAGAGAAGTACCTTGAAAGATACATCCCAATTGCTGCACTGCTGGGTGGATTGTTTGTAGCATTACTGGCAGGATTCGCGGACTTTCTGGGTGCGCTGGGTACTGGTACAGGTATTCTGCTGACAACTGGAATCATTAAACAATATTCAGAAATAATAGCCAAAGAACGACTGGCTGAGATTAGTCCCGCTGTTAAGGGATTCCTGGGAATGGAATAATTCCCGCCTTATCCTTTTTTTAAGGGAAATCTGTGCGAGGGTAGCCAAGTGGTCAACGGCGAAGGACTCAAGATCCACCAGAATGATTTCTGGTAAAAATATGGCGCATGCCGTTGAATCAGTATGGGAAATCCTTTCCTGTAGGGGTTCGTGCGTTCGAATCGCGCCCCTCGCACCATACTATTTTTCTTTTTGACTGTATGTAAGTGATAAATTAGTTTTATATATCAAGAATTCATATCTTTATTCAAATAATTAATTAATTTTTTTGGGAATGAATTATGTTTTTACGAACAAAAATTGATGTTGCTAAATTTAAAGATCCAGAAACATCTTTGTTGGAAGAGCAATGGAAAAAATATCATAAATTGAATGTTATATTGATTACTGTAACTTCCTGTATACCAGTTTATGGTTGGATATATTTAGTTCCTATATTAATTTATTATAAACAAAAAAAGAAAGCCTATTTTGCTGCAAAAGAATTGAAGGAAAATGGCCAAGAAGATTTAATGTTAAAAGACATTAAATATTCATTTGGTGTGAATTTTAAAGAATATGCTCGTATGGAACAAGAAATTTATGCTTTGATTGACTTGAAAAATCCCGAGATAGGAAAAATCCTCTATAATCGTCTTCAAGGTGCAGCAATTATCCCTACAAGGGCATATCCATATATGACTCAAGATTTCACATATGCATTAGATGTACTTGCAATGAAATTGGGTTATAAACACCGAGGTGATTTAATTGAAACATTTGAGAGAAAATCTACTAGCTCATCATCAACAATTGACACCGGTTTACCAATTACTAAGGTTTATTTTATTCATGAACTTCCTCCGAAAGCAAAATGCATGATATCCAATCTACGATTGGATATTGAAAAGGATACCATAGCAATTTGTCCCTTTTGTAGAAATATGGCTAAAAAAGAGCTTCTTTCTGAATGGTTGGAAGAAAATGATTCTTGTCCAGTTTGTAGAAGAAAAGTTTCTATTGAAGATTGTCCGATAGTAAAAATACAATATTAAGAAAAAAGAAATGGTAAATTGGTTTCTTTTTTCCATTTTCCTTCACATTTGATTTGGGCAAAAAGTTATTTATGCTAGGAAGAAATACAAAATATGGTGTTATTTCATGGAGAAAAAAAAAGTTATATCAATAATTTTTCTTACACTAACTTTTCTACTAATTACAATACAAGTTAGCTCAATAAGTAGTATTTGTATAGGGCAAACTGTAGCTAAAGATTTAAAGAAAGATTTCGGTACAAACTTTATTATAAATCAAGATAGTCTTTCAACTAATGCTATCTTTGAAAATATGACAGTCACGATTGAACCTGT
Organism: Candidatus Gerdarchaeota archaeon; assembly: GCA_016840905.1. The sequence continues at coordinate 4,738 of JAEORM010000135.1, forward strand.
CTGGTTTTACATCAACTTAATCGTGGTAATTATAACTCCGATAGCAATATTCGTTCCTATTTTAGTGATTAGCAATAAAAAGCAAAAAGCAAACGAAGCAAAAGCACAAGATTCAGGAGAAAAAGCAAATATTCTTGATGTAGATAACGAATCTGCAGAGGAACCAAAAGTACTTGGGCAAGAGAAATCATACACAAATACTGGGAAAACACTTGCAAGAGTGGGATTATTACTATTCTTTGTACAAAACCTTTTGATACTTTTAATGTATATTCTATTCTTCGTTTTAATACCAACCTATACAGATCCTCAAACACCCATTTCAATCATCCGAGCATATTTGATTATATTAGAATTAGATTTTGTTGCAGGATTATTAATCGCTATAGGTGTTATTTTAATTTCACTTGAAGCAAAGAAGAATAAAATATTCGCTTATCTAGCAGCAGGTTCTTGGTTAGTTTTTATTGGTTTAGCAATTTATCCAAGAATTGAAATGATAATTGGATTCACAGGTGAATTTACTGACGTAGAAAGCATTGCTACTTATTTTGAACAATTAGGTGAATATCTAATGACATTTTATGGAGCAAATGTTTTACTACAAACATTAGGACATTGTTTCTTGGCTATTTCATTATTCTTCAGTTCTAAATTCTTGATTGATAATACACAATTTACTGCAAAAGGCATAGTCAATTCATTTGGTATGATGAATTACATAACAGGTGGATTAATGAATATTCTATTATTGTTATTACTAACCTTTGGAATTGATATGACGGAGCAAGCACTTGGTAGTATCGGTATTTTGTATATTATAGTTTTAATAATAAAACTAATTGCAGTACCATTCGTAGGTCTTATTGCAGGAATAATGGGCTTTAAACGTATGAAACCTCTAACGACAACAGCTTAAGGAAATTTATTTCCTTCTTTTTCTTTTTTTTTAAAAATATTCAAATGATATAAGAGAAATTAGGTAATTATGTTTGAATTTGTATTATTCTCAAGGCAAGGTTTTACAGATGGTAATTTTAGCTCGCTTATAGATGCAGGACGGTTAGATACTGTCTATCAATGCATTTTTACCTCAATTTTCAAATCTCATGGTCATAGAGGAGATACAAAATTCCATGCATTCCTATATGGTCCACCAAAACCACCTATCCATTTGGAAGTAACTGGAGAATCTTTGTACAATGTGCGAGTGGATGAAAAAACTTGGACAGAAATTCTAAAGAAGGTATTAAGTGGAGGAACACATCCAGGTATAATAGTCTCGAAAAATAGCTTTGAAGCTTTTATAAAAGAAAAAGTGGAGATGAAGACAAATATCTTTGTCTTAGAGGAAAAAGGTGAATCGATAGGAGAGATAGATTTGAGTGAATCAGCAGTATTTGTAATAGGGGATCATATTGGATTACCACGAGAGAAAGAGAAATACCTCCTTAGATATGGAAGAAAAATATCATTAGGAAAACAAAGATATTTGGCAGCAAGCTGTTTAGATATAATAAATTATGAATTGGATAAATATATGATAAAGAAATATAATATTACAAGATAAGCAAGAGAAAAAAAGAAGGTAAACAAGGGAAAAAGTTATTTTTCTGAGTTGGCGTAAGCTTTTTAATATCTTAACTGAAAAAAGGAACAATCAAAAGAAAAGCCGTCGTTGCACAGCATGGTAGTGCGACTCCTTGGTATGGTAAATACTGAGGATGTTTCCTCTCCCCCAAATAGGAGTAGGCCGTGAGTTCAAATCTCATCGACGGCTCCATTTCTTCTTTTAATGATTTCTTCTATC
>JAEORM010000136.1 GCA_016840905.1 Candidatus Gerdarchaeota archaeon
AATGGCTTCTGATGCAGGTTATGCACGATGGATTGCGGCTATTCCTGCAGGTTTAACAGCTATTCTTTTTATTCTGATAGGTTTTAAAGCCATACCTGGTGGATTTCTAGTCAAGAGTATGTCAAGAACAGGTGAGCCTTTTGATTTGATCAAAGGGACATTGATTTATGCTCTAATAATGACCTTGATATGTGGTTTTATTTGGCGTGAACAACCTTGGGGATTAATAACCATTATGACTATTGCTTGGGGTGATGGTATTGCACCAATTGCGGGTAAATTTCTTGGAAAACACAAATACAAAACCATAGGTGGGGGAGAAAAATCAGTTGAAGGTAGTATAGCGATGTTTATCTTTTCAGTTGGTTTCAGTTTCTTTATTTGTTATATTTTTGGTATAGTTTTAACAGGCGAAAATTGGTTGTTTGGTTATGTTTCATGGCCCTGGTTGTGGGGAAAAATACTAATTTTATGTGCTATAGGAACCATTGCTGAAGCATTAAGTTCTACTGATATCGATAATCTCGTTGTTGCAGTCGTAATGATCCTTATATCATTAGCCTTTGGATTGAAGTTTTCAGTTTATTAAAAAAAAGTAATTTATCCTTGAATATTTTCAAGGATATATAATAATTCTTCTTCCAAGGTTGGTTTGACTTCAGGATTTTCAATCATTTCAGCAACTTGTTTACCATCTTTATTCAATACATAGAAAGTCGGGATTTTTCTTAAATCAAATTCATTAACTTCAGGTGGTGATGGTGGAACTCTCCAACGAACTTCTGGATCAAGCGGTGCTGATTTAATACCTTTGAAAAAGACAGCATTAATGCTTGGTTCCATTTGTATCATTTTGGCAAAAGCTGATACATTCTTCTTACAATCTTTACACCAATCAGCTGAAAAAACAACAAAAAGATAATCCTTAGCTTTTTTGCTTAATTTACTCAAAATATCCTTATTTGGTTGATAGTTAGCAATATTTTCTTTAATGATTTCTCCATCTTTTCCCTCTAATTTATTGACCATATCTGTTACATTTAAACCATTGGTTTTTAATTTCTCAAGATCATGAACTTCTAACATTTTTAATCACAATTTAATTTTAATTTAAGCAACTACCTACCAGTTATTATATATTTTTTCTTAAAAATTAAAGTTTGATTATTAAATTAATTAAGATTAAGAACGTTATTTTTCCGTAATTTCTCGGAATATTTAAATGTAAAATTCCTAATTTATTAATTAAGATTTAGAAAAGTGAATTTATAATGTTTACTCGTTCTTTTACTGAAGATGAAATTAAAAAATTCCTAAAAGAATTACTTGATAATGATTTAGCCATAAATGTTTATCTTCAATTAATGGAGGATGGAGGTAATACTGCATTAGGTATTTCTGATAATTTAAAAAATAAAAATATCAAAGCATCAAAGACACGAGTATATGAAGAAATAGCCAAATTACTAAATCTTGGTTTAATTACTCGAGTATCAAATCGACCACCAATCTATACTGTTCTTAGTTCTAAGGAAGATTTAGAGTCTATTGCTACCAAATTATTAATGGAATCTCGAGAAAAAATACTTCGAACTTGGGCATCTTCCTATCCTTTCTTACCTGATGAAGTAAAGAACACTAATTCTAAAATAGGACAAATAACAGGTGGAGGGCAATTCTTTAATTTCAATCCATATCCTATTGTGGATATTTTCAACACTGATTTGGCAGGGTTAAAAAGATATTTTTTGAGAGTTTTTGAATCTAAGAATATTCTTGTTTCTAACACAATTGTTGATGCTATGGCTGAAGCCAGTTATTTCTATCAAATATTCAAAGATGATAATTTTGCTCCATTGCTTAGACAATTTAAAGAAACAAAAAATCGTTTTGGGCGGTTATCTCTGCGAACTCTTTCAACTTATTTCTCTAAGGATATCTTAGTTTTAAAATCACAAGATGAATTAAATCCTTTTTATAAACAGTTTTTTAGTATGTTGGATTACGAAATACGAGAACCTAAAGAAATGCTATCAAGTTTTATTTTAGGGGATAAAAATTTATTATATCCAATCGGTGTTGGTGGTATCATTAAAAAAACATCCACTATTATAGAAATACGTGATCCTGAGATAATTGAGTCTGCAAAAATGGCATTTGAAAATGCATGGAAAAAAGCAAAAATAATTCTTAAAATTGAAAATGGTGAAATAGTCGAGAGATAGTTAATTGACTAAAAGGGGAGAAAAAACCTCCCCGAAAATTTTGCCGAGGTTTTTCTTGGTCCTTCAAAGTTGGGTGCATTAAAAATTCTAAGAAGGTTCCAAAAAAATATTCCAATGAACCTTTATAATCACCACGAATAATTAGATGACAATACGAAATTCAGCTAGTAGTTTCTCAACTTTCCTTTCTTTACCTTCATCATCTAATCTTAAAGAAGCAATCATTTCAGCTCTTTCTTTTTGTTTAATACTTTCT
>JAEORM010000137.1 GCA_016840905.1 Candidatus Gerdarchaeota archaeon
GCATCATGATCATTTTCTCCCAATAGTGGTGCTCCACTAGCAACTGCTTCTACAGCTAAGGCTAAAGGTATGTCAGTAACTTTATCTGTATCAGCAGCTCTAACAACTTCTCTCAACTTTTCAAGTGCTTTATCATTTATCAAATGGTATTTTTCTATTAACGCATCAAAAGTACAATATTTTATACCATTTCTTTCATAATGATCTAATTTTATTCCAGTTCCGCTATCAAATGGAATAGCTCCAGTTTTTGCTACAAAATCTGTTATTTCTTCTTTTGGCAAAAAAATAAATTGAGCTTCCTTGTCAATGAAACGCTTAATTAACCAAGGACAAGCAACACGATCAACATGAACGAAATGTCTTGTTACCCAAATCATAGCAATCATCTTATACTGATTTTCTTTGGTTAAGTTATCATTTAAACAATTAAACTTTTTTATTAATAATATTCTTTATTAGGGAAATCAATTACTATTAAATTAATTTTAAGAAGTAAAAACAAGTTGGATATAATGAAAGCAATAGTACTTTATAATTCACATACAGGGAATACGAAAAAAGTTGCTATGAAAATTGCTGAAGGTTTAGAAGCTGAATGTAGAAATTTTAGAAAAATACCTGATTTAAAGGAGTATGAGTTAATTGTTGTTGGTTCCTGGGTTATTTTTGGGAGAATAAGCTTTGCTGGCGCAAGGTATTTGAAAAAATTAAAACGAAAGAATATAGCAGGAAAAACCATTGCATTATTCTTTACTGCAGGAACACCTGATGTTATTCATCCTTTTACTGAAAAAAGTGATAATCCTAGAACCATTAAACAAATTATGTTTGATTCAATGGAGAAAATATTATCTCTGTCTCTACAAATTAAAATTCTAGATGAACGTTTTTACTGCAAAGGTGAAACCAGGATGTTCAAGAATAGTAAACCTACTCAAAGTATTGGACATCCTACTGATGAGGAATTAGCTCAAGCTAAGGCTTTTGGTGAGCAATTAAAAGAACTAATTAAAAAATAAAACTAAAATTATTTTTTTAGAAACAAATTATTGTTTCTTTCTTACTTTTTTTTAGAGACAAAATGTATATTAAATGCTATAAAATAATATTAAACATTTTCAATACAAATTATTTTGATATTGAGGAAGTGAAGAAAAGAAAAATGATTTCTGGATCTGTTAAACCTGGATTTGAGTCAGTAAAAGAAGCTTTTATTGAGAATTTTGAAAAACGAGATGAGCTTGGAGCTGCTTGTTGTATTTACTATAAAGGTGAAAAGATTGTTGATTTATGGGGAGGAATTAGAAATGAGCTAACCAATGAACCATGGGAAAAAGATACTATGGTTATTGTCTGGTCAACCACCAAAGGGATTTCTGCCCTTGCTTTAGCACTTGCACATTCTAGAGGATTGTTTGACTATGATGATCGTGTCTCGAAGTATTGGCCTGAATTTGCACAACAAGGTAAAGAAGAGATAACTATCAGACAATTATTTGCCCATCAAGCTGGACTCTATTCAATTGAAAATCAAAATGATAAGAAACTTATAGGAGATCTTGATAAATTAGCAATTGTTTTAGCACAACAGAAACCTGCTTGGAAACCAGGAATGTATCAAGGATATCATGCTATCACATTAGGTTATTATCAGAATGAACTCTTACGAAGAGTAGATCCTAAAAAGCGTACAATTGGGCAATTCTTTCAAGATGAAATTGCTACCCCGTTAGGATTGGATTTCTATGTTAGACTTCCAGAGGAGATTCCTAATTCTAAATTAGCTGTACTAAGATTAGCTAAGTTTGGTTTTTCAGCTATGAAAAGTATGCCGATATCTTTTGTTTTTAATGCAATGAATCCTCGGTCAACAGTTAGAAAATCATTACTAGGTACTGATATTTCTTTAGACAAACAAAATATTTATTCTCGAAATTTTGAAGCTCCTTCAGGTGGTGGTGTAGGCACAGCTAGAGCTCTAGCACAAGTTTATAGTGTTTTTGCTAATGGTGGAAAAGAACTTGGTTTGAAAGAAGAAACATTCCAGCTTCTAATGGCACCAGCTATAGCACCAAAGAAAGGATTTCGTGATAAAGTTATGAAAGTTGAGTTACCTTTCTCACTTGGTTTTGTAAAACCACATCCAAAAGAACCATTTGGTTCACCTAGTTCGTTTGGTATGCCTGGATCGGGCGGTTCATTTGGATTTGCTGACCCAGAGAATAAAATTGGTTATGGATATGTTCTCAATGGTATGGGAACAGCACTTGTAGATCAACGAGATCTTGCTCTACGTAAAGCATTATATCACTCAATTGGTAGAACTGATCTATATCCTTAAACAATCGCTTGTCAAAATTAATTGTTGGTATATAAGACTAAACAATAAATTAGTAAGAAAAGTGAAATAGGGACAAGTAGAAGGAATAGTATATGAGAGAAGAAATCGTTGCAATATTAGAAAGAGATTCAATTATGAAGGAAATCTTAGCAAAGGAAAAAAAAGAACTAGTTGTTAAAGAATCAAACGACGATCATTTTCAAAGTCTCTATGAGACAATCATTTACCAACAATTAAGTGGGAAGGCTGCTGGAAGCATTTTGAAAAAATTCTTAATGCTTTTTCCAGAAAGCAAAGTTACTCCAAAACAAGTTTTAGCAAAATCAGAAGATGAACTTGCAAGTGCTGGTATCTCGAGACAAAAACGAGGATATCTCTATAGTTTAGCAGAAAAATTCCTTGATGGAACAATTACTCCTGAGAAATTTAGTGCAATGTCTGATGAAGAAATAATCTCTGAATTAGTGCAAATTAAGGGAATTGGACGATGGTCAGCTCAGATGTTTTTAATGTTTACTCTAGGACGAGAAGATGTGTTCGCACCAGATGATTTAGGTTTAAGAAAAGCTATACAAGTAAATTATCATTTAGAAGAAATACCAAAATCTAAAGAAGCTGAAACATTTGCTGAAAAATGGAAACCATATAGAACCTATGCTTCAATTCTTCTCTGGCGTAGTTTAAGACAAGAAAAAGATAGTGAATAGAAAAAAATCATAAATTACTATTAAGATTTTTTCTTTCTTTTTGTTATTATATCTCTTTCACGTTTATAGAAGATATGAAGGAGTATCTCATCTTCCTTATTATCAAAAATAATACTTATATCTGAAAATCCTGGTTCAGGTATTATGAACAATTTTTCTGAAATTTGTTCTAATTGAATTACTCCAGCATTAGTTGTTTTCCAATAGAGATTATTATTTTCATAAGTAATTTTACTTATACCATAACCACTATTATCATATTCACCAGCCAAATCTTTTAGATTAATTTTTCCAATACTTTTTTCATTCGTCATAGAATTTAATTCTTCTACTGCTAATTCTAAGAATAATTTCTTATTTTGATCCTCTTCTTCTGCAATTAATTCATTCAATATTGTAACATAAGCAATATGGAAAGCCTGTTCTGCAGAGGTATTAATATTTGGTTCGATACCAACAGCTTCCCAATTACTTTGACTTATGGGATTAAATGATTCACCAGTTGGAAGCATTAGTAAAAATGTTCCCTGAATAACGATGAAATCTACTGGATGACCACCACCTTTTGTATTTTCACCTACAATTGTTACTCTTTTCTGTGATTTCAATGCATAAACAAAATCCTCTGCAGCAGAAAAAGTATTTCGACTAGTTAACAAAAATAACCTTTTATCGAGCATTCTTTTACCAGGAACATAAGGCATTGCACGATATTGTTCAATTGCTTCACCATATCGTCTTTTAATATAATTTAATTGAGAGAAATTCTTGAGAAAATAACTTGAAAGCAGTTGGACCATTTCAGGTGAACCACCACCATTATTTCGTAGGTCTATTATGATAGCATTTGTATTTTGCAAAAAATTCATTGCAGCTACTGCTATTTCAAATGATTCATTTGATTCATCAAACATTATTAAATTAAGATAACCAATATTTCCATCTAGGATTTCTAATTTCTTAAATCCAAAATTAGTTTCTTTATTTTTTTCAATCATTTGTCTTTTTAGCTCAAATTTCTTTTCTTCATCGTTACTCGATAGAATTGTTTCTGTTTCAAGCATTTCTAAATTATAAAAGAAATGAAGATGCTTATCCTTACAAATTTTTTTTATACATGAATCAACTTCTGATGCAAAAGTCGAGTTTTTTACAAAATTATCAAAATAACCTTCTTGATATTTGTTCATTAATGCTTCATGTATTTTGTCTGCTACATCTGGAAAAATATATTTTTCAGTTATTATATTACAAACTTCTTCTATTACTAATTTCTTTTTTTCTGCATCTAAATCAATTATTTTCTTTGTTATTTCTTTCATTATTTCCTTCAACCTTTTTTGGTTAATAAAATAAGTTTAGTTTGAACGACCAAATAAATATATTGTTTTTGAACATATAAATTTTATGAAAAAACTTAATTAAATGTAAGAAAGATTATATCTATGATAATTAGCTGGTAGAAACATTATGGAAAACACTTATACAGAAGAACAATTCAATGAGATTTTTAGTCATGAAATCAAAAACATGATTGTAAGGTTACTTAGAATTTATACAGAATTAAGTTTAGCTCAATTAAGTGAAATTATGAGTATGAATAAAACAACAATTCAATATCATTTAATGCACTTACGAGAAAAAGGAATTATTTATGTTTCACGTGAGAGTCAGGAGGATTCTCGAGGTTCAATACCAACAAAATATTATCAGCTAAAATTAGGTATCAAGCATTATCGAGCAAATTTTGATGAGATTAGGAAAATAAAAAATCTTGAAGAACGATTACTAGCCTATGGAACTTATATGCAAAATCTACTTGCTGGATTGAAAGATATAAAAAACCAATTATCTTATGCTGAAAGTGCTTTGGAGAAAAGTTTGAATTTAATCGATAAAGCTAGTAAAAAACAACTTTCAGATGATATATTAAATAAATTAGATGAAGAAATAAATGGTCTAAGATCAGGTATAAGTTCATTTTCTACTACAAAAGAAAATTATTTTAAAATTGTCAAAAAAGTGCCAGCTTTTTATGAAAGCTTCGAAATTAATGATCAAACTTTAGATGATCCCGAGGGATATGAAATTATTACATTAAGTATTCCATTGGTAGATTTGATAAAATCAAAACTTGAAAATAAAAAGAAGAAATAATTGTAATAGTGATATTTTCATAGCTGAATGAAAAAAAAATATTAAAAAAAAAGAAAAATTAGAAATCTATCTTTATACCACCATTTTCCAAGTGTTGTTTGTCATGCATCCATAGAGAAACAACATTTTCGTTTCTAAACATGTTTTTCTCATCAGCAATAGTTTCAGGTTGAGAGATAAGTTTTTCAAACATTTTTATGGTTTTTTCTCGAGTTTCTTTGAATAATTTTTTACTTTCTTCAAAAGTTAAATTCTTTTTCTCTGCAAGAACTGTATCATTCCATTTACTATAGTCTATATCTTTTAGTTGATGATCGAATTTGAAATCTTCACATTTACCATCTAATTTAGCTTGGCAACCTTTCAACATTTGATCATCCCAAGACCAAAGATGAATCATTAATTCCTTTCGCGTCCAACCATTTGGTAATTTAAAGGAATCATCCAATGAAAGTATTATTTTAGTTATCTTTTTAGTATTTTCAAGATGTTGTTCAGGGGATAATTTTTGTTCTTCCATTTATTACATCCACCTATAATGTAATTGAATATAGCTGTTTTATGCTTTATCTTTTACTCTGATAATTAACCATTATTTTTGTTAACCTAAATAACTGCTTATTTTTTCATTATATTGTTTATTTACTTTGAACATAGTAAAATAGCTTATTAGGAGGAAAACTAAACAAATTCCTTCGAGAACTAATGTCAACCAATAACCAATAATTAATGATGCTGCGAAACCTCCAGCAATAATGAACATGATCAATAAAATAAGGATCAATTTGAGCTCTTTATACTTGGTATTTACTTCTTCAATAGTATACTTGTATCTCATTTTACCAAAGAGTGCTATTTTTATAAAAAGTGCAATCATCGCAGTTATGAATATCGCAGGTAAAAGTACAGCAATCAATATTAGGATATCAAAAAAGATAGGCTTTTTAATTTGAAATAGAACTGCTATAATAACCATTAATGGCACGGTTGAAAATAGGAAAGGTATTTTTGCTTTGATCTGATCTCTGATATTTATAGGCAAGGAAGAGGTGATAGTTTCTCCCCCACTCTCAATACTTGTTATTCCTACAAGTATAAAGAAAGTTGAGAATATAGCAAACAAGAAAATGTAAATAACCATTGCAGGAATCCCCGTATCGCCAATGATCATATCTAATGGATATGCTAAAGCTGCTGAAATGGGAATCATAATTGGCATTATCATGAATGTTATTGTTTGTAATTCTCGAGTAATGACTGCTAGGTCTCGTTTCAAATAAGCTCTTGTTGGACTAATTATTCTTATTTCTATTATAGTTGGTTTCTTTCTAGTTGTTTGTTTTTTAGCAGAAATATCCAGAGAAGTTAGTTCTTGAAGTATAACCAAGACTTTTTTGAAAAGTAAAATAGCTAATACTATTTGAAGTAATGAACCTATTATAGAACCTAGTAAAACATAAAATGGCACATTTGCAAAACCCACTGCTATACTTGCCATTAAGAATCCCCCTGAAAATGGAAATGGTATAAAACTTAGAACTGAACTGATAATTTCTGCGTTTTTTGAATCAAATGGTGTTACGGGATTATATAATTGGGGTAAATATTGAATGACCATTTGAATTCCATAGGAGGCTAACATAGAGAAAATTAAATAGATTAGAATCGTTCCAATACGAATGAAATTAGCCATTTTATTATTTTCTTCTTGATCTTCCATTACTTTGGCCATTTTCCTTCCTAATAAAATAGCGATACTAATATTGAAAATTGTGTTAGATAGATTAATAATAAGACAAGCAAAAATCATTAGTAAATTTGTTCCAATATCCGCACCATATCCTTTTGGTAAATTAATTCCAATCATAGTTCCTATTGGTAGAACTAAAGACAAAACAATTAATTGAACATCAACTCCCCGTGAGAATGAAAAGAAGCTTATTTTACTTATATCTTTTCTCGAGAAAGGTAAAGTGCTAACCCAAGTATATGGTTCTTTTGAAAGGAATCCCCAAGTAAAGGTCACAGTGAAAACAATTAAGATTATTAATTGAAGAAGCATAAAAGCACTAAGTGAAAGCCCACCAACAAAATAAACATTCTCTATGGTTGGATAGTCTTTTGAAATAATATTAATTTGGATAAAAGAATAAACGGGAATAGTCGTAAAAATAACAATATAAAATGCAACAAGGATTTTCATAACAATTGATTGTGCGCCAATACTACCTCTATTTTTATTTACTTTTTCCAAATATTTTGCTTTATTACTCCCTGCTGCTTGTATTTGTTGGTGTAAAGTAGCTTCTCTAAATACCGATTTGGAAATTTTATAAAGTTCTCTATTTGTGAAGTCCATTTTAATATTTCACCCTCTCGTATTATTAGATAATTTTCTTAAGTCTCTAACGATTTTCTCAACTGATTCATCTTGTTCAGTAAGTTTTAGAAATATCTCTTCCAAATCAGCGCCCATTTTATCAGCTAATTTCGATAATTCATTCATTGTACCAGTTGCAACTGCTTTACCTTTATTTATTATACAAATTCTGTCACATACTTCTTGAGCAACTTCGAGAATGTGTGTTGAGAATATTATTGAGCCACCATTTTCTAAATGAAGATCTAATATCTCTTTGAGAACTTTAACAGATTTTGCATCTAATCCTGTAAGAGGTTCATCAAGTATCAGTAATTTTGGTTCATGTAATAAAGCAGCAATGATTTGCATTTTTTGTTTATTACCACGAGATAAAGTCGCTATAAGTTTATCATAGTATTGTTCAGCTTCCAAGCTAGCTAGATATTTCTGAAGTTTTGCTGTTGTTTCTTCGGGATCGAGTTTGCGAATAGATGATATAAAATTGAAGAGCTCTTTAGGAGTCATCGATTTGTAAATTAAAGGTTCTTCTGAAACATATCCAACATCCTTTTTAATTAGCATTTCATCTTTATCTGGTAATAAATCAAAAACGGTTATTTCTCCTGAGTCTAACTCAAGAAGTCCTAAAATAAGTTTGATGGTGGTTGTTTTTCCAGCCCCATTAGGTCCCAAAAGGCCAAAAATTTCTCCTGGTTTTACTTCAAATGATAATCCATCAACTGCTCGAACATCACCAAATGTTTTAACAACATTTTTTACATTAACAATATTAGCTGACATCGTAACTCACCAAAAATCTATCTTTACAGATGATTGAATAATTCACTTCGACCTATATAAGGCATTTTGAATAATTTTCTTTTCAAATGTAAAATTCTATTGACAAATAAAATTGTCAATAAAAATTGGTTCTTATCTTTGCCATAATCAAGTTTAAATTATACACTACTTACAAGTTCGAGTACTCCTACAATGAAATTTGATTTTTCGATAAGAGAAATAGTTTGGAAAAACACCTAATAGCAAATAAATTGAATACTTTAAATAAAAAAAAGAAAAGAGTATTTTCTCTACTTTTTCACTAGTTTAACTTAAGATTTACTAAAAAATGATGAAAAACAGTATATTTTGGTCTTTTATCAACTAAAATAATGCTTTTTTTGTAAAAAACAACGTTTTGAAACTTAATTGAAACCCAAATGAAACCTATTTTAAACCTTTAAGACAAAGCTCTAACCATTATCAGAGATTGCTTAAGTATTTTGGTGAACTATGTAAACTTGTGATTTAAAAATGAAAAAATCAATACTCATACCAATAATAGCTATTAGCCTTCTTGCAATTGCTGCAGGAACAACTGTGGGATTAGTTTATGCTTTCTCCCCAAGTTCTGATGCTGTAGTAGAAGTAGTTAATGTTACCACTCAATCAGTTACAGATGAAGTTACTGTCGTTTTAAAATGTGAAGATAACGCAACCGGTAATCAAAATCAATTTAGATTCCGAAGATCTTTTGCTTATATGCATCAATTCCAATTTAACAATTCATTAACAAATGAAACCATGTATCAAGAACAAATGCAAAACCAATGGCAACATCGTGTACAAGCTGGCAATACATTTACCTATCAATTCCATATTGAAGGACTTGAACATGGTCAAGTTTTACAATTAAGAATTGAATATAATAATGGCAAAGTCTTAATGTATAAATTTACTGTAAACAGTTAATTGAAAAATGAAAAGGAATAGTTTGTTATTCCTTTTTCGCTTTATTTTTTTTCATAAATCAAATTTAATCTACTTACCAATTTATTGATTTTGTAATAATATAATTTACTAAATCAAGATAGAATATATTCCTTATACTTACCTTGACATGGTGATGTATCACAAAGAAAAATCTTACTTGATCCTATTTCATGGATCCATGCCCAACAAGTTGTTAAAGGTAATATTTGATCATCGTATTTTTCTTGAACATGTGGGCAAAGTTCCACTTCATGTGTTCGTTGAAGTTCTTGAACCTTTTGAAGATTTATTATACCCTTATTTTTAAGCATATACTCATTTAGATAATCTATCCTATCAGTGCTATGTTTAGGTTTTCTAGGAGTAATTTCATCAAAATCAGAAGAGAAATAATGGTTTGCTATAGCAACAAATTCATCTTTGAAATAAGTTGTTACTTTCATTACTTGGCAAGCTTCTATTCGAGCAATGGTGTTATTCTTATCAGCTACCAGATAATTATTACCAATTACATGTGGTATTCTTTCAAGAAAATTTACTGCTTCCTGTGCTGTTTTACAATTATCTAGTATCCACCGAATTATTAAATGACTGACAAGTCCTGGTTGAAAATTACCCCAAATGCAGTTTGATTCACTGATAACTACTCCAGCTTTATTAAAGCCCCCTAGTCTACCAATAATTGTATCACAAAATCCCAAACTTGGTATTTTCTTATTCGGGTATGTTTTGAATATAAAATTGTAAGGTATGGTATCTTGGAACCAATCCAAACTTCGAGCAAAAAACATTGTATCGTCATGAGTAAAATTACTTGGGACAGCAAAAATTGTACAATTTTTTTGAAATCTTGCACTGATATCTGAAACAAGAAGATTTTCATAATCAATATTTCCTCCATCAACTATTCCATCTATTTCTTGCATAATTTCCGGAAAGAATTGTCTTACTTCATTAAGACACTCATAAGCAAAATCAATTTGTTCTTTTGAATACTTTTCTGAAAAATAATCAGAAAAATAAACTTTATACTGCTTCCCTAACAGAACACCAATATCATAATAACTTCCTTCTAGAGTTAATTCTATCATTTTTTTACATCCTTTTAAGGTGTAAAATTAACAATTCTCGTGCATTATATTAACATTATCAGTAAAATTTATAGATAAAATCAAAAGCAAATCTTAATTTTGAAAAAAAGAAATTTTGAGCAATTTAGTATTGCCCAATAGTTCCTAAAGCGCGTAATCTCTTTTCTATAGCACCAAAGGATTTCATACCAATTATTAAAACGATAATTCCTAATACAACCATTATTCCAAGGTAAATATAGGTCATTTTGTCAGTACCGAACATGAAAGCATTTCGAAATCCTTCAATTCCATAGGTAAGAGGATTACCATAGGCTAAATATTGTAAGTATGTAGGCATTGTTACAATAGGATAAGTTACAGGGGTAATTATTGATAATAACACATCAATGAACATCACTGCACGGTATCCTTGTTTTTGCCATAAGACAAAACCACTGAGTATCATTGCAAAGCCTTGTATTAATAGTAATGAAATCAAGAGGAACAATAGCGATATTAGCAAATCAGTGAATTTGAATAGGTTCCAATACCAAACGATGATTATTCCCATTTGGATCATTAAACCTATGGAATTTTGCATTATTGTCTTGAGGGCATTTCCAAAGATTATAGTAACTCTGCTAACAGGTGTGACATACAATATTTCAAATGTTCCTGTCCATTCTTCGCGTCTAATACTATAAGCTGTTCCCCAAAGTGTTATACCGAAGAACACATTGAAGACTAGTCCCAATGATGTATAGACCCATATATCTGATGTACCAGTTAATGCTTGTAATTGTTCGCTAAATCTACCACCTATCAAGGCTGAACCATAGATTAATTGTGGTAGGAGCCACATGACTGGGGCAACAGCGTAATATAAGAGTGATAATGGATATCGTAGTTCTATTCGCCAGCGTTTTTCTGCAAGAGCCCAAACTGAGCGAAGCTCACCAAAGAACCATTTGATATTTCGTTTTTGAAAGTCATCTTTTTGTTTTATTTGTACAGTCATTTTTTATCACCTCTAAAAGGCTCCAAGATCGCCTTTTTTCAAGGTCTTTCTTTCTGCTAGATGAAAGAAAAGATAACCAACAATCCAAAATGCAACATCAATAGCTACCAATATTCCTACCATGTAAAGCATATTGATTACTGAATCATTTGTCATTAAGAGGAATCTTACTGCAGTCAATCCCCAAGTAAATGGTATGATAACTGCTATCCATCTTGCCCAGTTTGGTAATACTTGCATGGGATACCTTATTGGTGAACAGATATAGAGTGCATTGTCAACAAATTCAGTCAATACACCTGGTTCTTTAAAGACCAAGATGATTGCTGCGAATGCAAAGCTGAATCCATATAGACCTATGATAACTAGGATCAACACAAGCAAGGTCATTACAACATCAACAAAGGTTACTTGCCAACTAACAAAAATTGATAGTATAGCAAATTGACCTATTATTTCAATTAATGACCAAATTGTGCTACCAAGAGATGCTCCTATCATTAAATTTATTCTTGAAATAGGGGCAAGCCAAAGGTATTGTAAAGTACCACTGTGTTGTTCCCAACGCAAAGCATTTCCTGCACCCCATATAGCACTATCAAGAATGTTCCACATGAGGGCACCAATGAAGATGAATTCTAAGACACTTGCAGTTCCAGTATATTGAGCAAAATTTTCACTTTGCAAACTATCACCAAGTAAAGCTTGCCCTTGGAATACAAAAGGCACAAGCCACATTAAAGGCATGAGTGTCCAAAAGATAATCTCCCAAGGATATCTGATGATCATTAGCATTTCTTTCTTTGCGATTAAAAACGCAGTACTCATTGAATATTTGATTGATTTCAATATTGAAGCTAGCTTGTTGGTCTTTTTGATTTGCAATGGAATGTTGTCAATTTCAGTTTCAATTATATCCTCTTGATTCAACTCTTCAATTTCTTCTTCAATTTCAGAGTAAATCTGAGGGGTGATTTGTGAAGTTTCACAAATTTCTTCAGTTGATTTCAATTTTTTTCACCTTAATTTTTACTTTGTTCTTGCCCCTCATCCGGAGGGAACGTCTATTTTCCAACCCATTTGTAATATGAAAGATAAAGCAGAGGAGTTATTAATCCAATCCTTCTGCATCATCCTCAAGTTTTCTACCAGTAAGTTTGAGGAATACATCCTCTAAAGTAGCAACTTTCAAATTGAATTCATCAACATGAATACCAGCATCATAGACAGTTTGTAATGCTAGATTGGCTACTTCTGATCCATTTTCAATTTCAATATCAGTAAAGAAGAATTCATCATCTTGAGAGAATGTTATTTTCCCAACATTTGATAATTCAGAAAATAATTCATTGGGAATCCGTTCTCGAGATTGAATCTTAAGAATATGTTTTTGCTTAAGATTGAGTTTCAATCTTTCAGGAGTATTAAGAGCGATAATTTGTCCTTTGTTGATCAAAGCAATTCTATCGCAAAGCTCATCGAGAATGTCCATGTTGTGTGTACAGAGCAAAATTGTTTTGTGTTGTTTTTCTTGTAGTTCCTCTTTCAAGAATTTTCTGAATTCTTTACTTGCTCGAGGATCCAATCCACGTTCTGCTTCATCAACCAATAAGATTGGTGGATCATGGACAAGAGCACGACAGAAAGCAACTTTCATCTTCTGACCAGTACTCAATTTTTCGACTAATTCATCTTTTTTATCCATAAGATTGAATATTTTGATGAGAGCTAATGCGCGACGTTCTGCTTCTTTTTTACTAAGATGATATAACCTACCAAAGAAGACCAGATTCTCAAAAGGAGTCATTTTCCAATAGAGCGATCTTTCACCACCTGTAACTAACCCAATTGACGATCTTACAGGTGTAGGATTATTACGAACATCATAACCATTAACTTTAATTTCACCAGTATCTGGTAACACTAAAGTTGAGAGAACCTTCGTTAGAGTTGTTTTACCAGCACCATTAGGTCCTAAAAGGCCAAATATTTCTCCACACTTTATTTCTAAACTTATACTATTCAAAGCGTGAATATGTTTGATCTTTTTCTTAAAGAGCAGTCCTTTTTTGTAAAAGGTCTCTGTAATAGTTGACTCTTCATCATCTGTTCCATTATCTTTAAAGTTCTTCTGGATTAATCGAAGCTTTCTTTTTACTGATACATATTTTTTAGAGATATTTTTTATTTCAATCATTTTTTATCACATTCTTTTTTATTCGAAATGTTTTGTTTTCGTTTTTCGTCTATTATTTTAATAGGACCCATAACCAGTTCTTTTCCAATAGGAAAGGATTATTCAATCAAAGTATCACCTTTTAGTACCGTTTTCTGGGAGAGCAATTCTTACCAGCTAATGGATAATCTAGCACAGGATATCTTGATTTGATTGCAATTTTCTTGGAAATTCTTTTTGATTCCAGGAAATATTCTTTTAATTGACACATTTTTTTCACATTTTTTTACTGATTTTTTTTCCACACATACAGATTTCTGTGGTGTTTTCAATAGACCTAATTTCCATTGGCGACTTCCTAAGATGAATAAAAACAAGAAAGAAAGATTGCTTGCTGCTTTTCCAAAATTAACCTTCTATTGGATCTGTTTTAGAAAAACACCAAATAAACCAGAGGTTCCTTGCCCATCAAATGAAGTCGCTTTCACACATGCTAACTGTTAAGTATAATTTAGTTCAATCTTATACTGTTTGGATTTGTTACCAAACAACCAATGATTGCCTAACTACACTGACTCAGAAGTAATAGCATGCGCTTGCCAAGCGCGCAATATCGTGGGTTCTAAGCATGCCCACCATTGCGATACTAAATTTTTTGGACATTACAGTTCCTCTAATCGCTTTCAGCGAGCTTATCCTTTATAATTTTTTCTATCAGATATTTTATTAAGAATTAATTCTCATATTGTTAAGAATATCTTTAAACAATTTATGCCTAGAATCTATTGGTGGAGTTATGAATAAACGAGTTTTAATGGCAATAATTTTATGTTCAACGTTTTCTTCCAATTTTTTATTTGTTCTAGGCTCTAATAATATAGTAAAGATTGATTTGATTGAAATTGGTCATGTAGAAACAAATGGTCAAGCAATAACTGTTTATGTTGAAGGTGATTTAGTTTTTATTTTAGATCCTGCTGATTACAACCCTGAAGGATTGGTTATAATCAATGTATCAGATCCATACAATCCTGAAAAAATTTCATCTTATTATGATGGTGGATTACCCTATGATGTTTTATCAAAAGATTTCATCGTATATGTTGCTGATGGTGAAGATGGAGTAGAAATCTTCAATATTTCTAATCCTGCAAATCCAATTAAAATTGCTTCCTATGATGATGGGGGGATGTCAACAGATCTTGAGCTTGTGGATGATTTATTATTTGTTGCAGATTGGTTTGATGGTTTGGAAATACTCAATGTCTCCAATCCTCAAACTCCTATCGAAATAGCTCAATATTCGAGTTATCAATTGTGTTGTGTTCAAGTAAGTATTGAAAATAATATTGCTTGTATAACTGATCATAAAGATAGTTATACTAGTATTAGATTGCTTGATATCTCTAATCCTTTAGCTATTACCACATTAGACACTTATAGTCCTACAAACATTGATTTCTGGGATCCAAAAATCTATGGTAATTTTGTTTATTCTGGCAATCATAATCTTGAAGGTGAGGACATTTATATTATTAACATAACAAATCCTTCTTCTATTCAAGAACTAAATTCCTTTAGTATTGGCAGTTATACTCATTCAATTTTTCTTCAAAATAATATTGCTTATTTAGCTGATTATGAAGCAGGAGTAAATATCATAAATATTACAGATCCCATGAACCCTGTTAAAATTGGTAATTTTTATGATGGTGGTCATAGCAAAGATATTCATATAGAAAATGATTTGATATTTGTTGCTAATATAGAAGATGGTCTTGAGATTCTTCAACAAACTTTTACTACTGTAAGAGTTAATGCTAATTTCACTTTAATAGGAATAATCAGCTTAGTTGGTTTCATAGTTTACTTAAAATTAACTAAAAACTATATAAAAAGTAATTGTAAAAGATAGTTAGATTGCTATTGGTAAATATAAACGAATAGTTTTATTAAAATCAATAACAATAACACTCTAATATTAATTTGAAATTGATTTGAGAAAAAGAGGATAGAAAATGTCAATTATTATACACGGTTTTAAAACTTCAGGTGAAAAATTTAGCAAAGAAATAGCTATTAATGTTACTCAAATTAATTTAAACAATCAATCTCTTAAATCAATTGACCTAACACCTTTAGGTGAATGTAAGGAATTAAAATACCTTAATCTAAGTTCAAATAGTTTTGAGCATATTGATTTAATACCTTTACGAAGATGTAAAAAACTTGATCATTTGTCATTGAATAGAAATAAACTTACTGATATTGATTTATCTCCTTTAGCATTATGCGAAAATCTCAAACAATTATATTTAGAAAGAAATCAATTAATGTCCATATATTTGAAGCCCTTAAGCGAATGTAAAAAACTTGAAATTTTATCCTTAGTAGGAAATAAATTGTCTGCAATAAGTCTAAAACCTCTTGCTAGGTGTGAATCATTAAGTTGGTTTGAATTAGAAGCTAATCAATTAGTATATATTGATCTCGAACCACTTATTGAATGTAAAAACCTTATGCATATTGGTTTAGCTTTTAACCAATTAACAATGATTGATTTACAACCAGTTAGCATGATTGAAAGTATAGAAGAAATTGATCTATCAGACAATCCATTGGGACCAATTGATATTTCACCTCTAAGAAGATGTATGAAATTAAGATTTCTCTTTATCGCAGATGATAATCCTATTGAATGGCGTGATAAAGAATTAGATGAAAAAGCATTACCAGATTATTTGAAAACACAATATCTAAAAAGGATTAGAGCTGCTCGAGATAATTTTATCAAAGAACATCAATAATTCAAAAAATAGTTTTCTTTTTTTTATACAATAAAATCTTTAATTAAACGCAGTAAATTTTTATGAAAGTAAGAGTATATCTAAAGATGTGTTTAAATTGAACTTGGAAACAGATATTCTTATTATTGGAGGTGGAAGTGCAGGTTGTTTAGCTGCGATTGTAGCCAAAGAAAAAAATCCGAATGCTGAAGTTCTAGTTGTTGAAAAAGGGGATTTAAATAGAAGTGGCTCAATTGCTATGGGTATGGATGCATTGAATATTGTTGTTCAACCAGGAATAAACACACCAGAACAATATATCAATTCTGCAATTATAGCAACAGATGGAATTTTGGATTACAAACCCAGTTATAAAATGGCAGAAAGAAGTTATTCAATGTTAAAACTTTTAGAGAGTTGGGGTATATGTTTTCCTAAAAATAATCAAGATGAATATATCTCTTTACAAGTTCATGCAAAAGGTAAATTCCTAGTTGAGATGGATTCACCAAATCTTAAGCTTATTTTGGCTGATAAAGTCAAAAAATCTGGTACACAGATTTTAAATCGAACAATGATTACAAAACTACTAGTATCAAATAATCAAGTAACTGGAGCTATGGGATTCAATCTTAGATCAGGGGAATTCATCGCTATATCAGCAAAAGCAACAATATTAGCTAATGGTGGTTGCGCACGATTTTCTCTTCCAAATTCAGGCTATCTTTATGGGATATTTGATTACCCAGGGAATGCTGGTGATGGTTATTCTTTGGCCTATCGAGCTGGAGCTCAATTAACTGGGTTTGAATATACCGTTTGCTCACCACTCATAAAAGATGTTAACATTCCATTACTATATATAACTCTTACACGTGGTGCTAAAGTAATAAATGCATTTGGTAATGAAATTAAACTTGAGCATCTATCGACTCAAACAATGTTAAAAGAGCTTAGAGAAGGTAGAGGACCAATTTTTATTAAACTAAGTCACCTGCCAGAAGAAAAAATACAAGAAATTGAACGAATTCTTTTCTCAACTGAACGTCCAATTCAGAAACGATTTTGGGAAAATAGAGGTATAGATTTTAGAGAAGGATTAATTGAATTAGGAATAACTGAATATCAATTATGTGGTGGACATGGTCTAACAGGTGTTGTTGTAAATGAAAAGGCAGAAACAACACTAAAAGGACTCTTTGCTGCAGGTGATGTTGCTTGTGTTCCTTTACAACATTTAACTGGAGCTTTTGTTTTTGGAGAAATAGCAGCTGAAAATGCTATCAACTTTGCTAATGACAACAATTATAGTGAAATCAATGATATGACTATCGAATCAGAAAAAGAAAGACTATTCAAAATTATAAATGATGAGGAAACAAATAAATCAATAACCCTTGGAGAATTTGAATATAAAATCCGTCGAGTAATAAGTGATTATGTTGTACCACCAAAAAATGAACAAAAACTTCGCCAAGCTTTATGGTGGGTTCCAAGATTTAGAAATGAGATTAACAAGGTTAAAGTAAAAGATTATCATGAATTGAGCAGGCTTCTAGAAATAGAATTTATCTTAGATTGTGCTGAGCTTTCAACTTATGCTTCTCTTGAACGAAAAGAAAGTCGTTGGGGATGGTTCCACTATAGAACAGATTTCCCACAGAAAGATGATTTGAATTGGTTAAAGCATATTATACTAGAAAGAGGAGAGAAATTTGGTGACATAAAAATCTCTCTAGTACCAATTGAAACCAAAGGTGAATGAATAATGGCATTAATTATTGATACAGAATTATGCAACAGTTGTGGAGTTTGTATAGAACGTTGCCCTATGGATATTATAAGATTGGATGAAAATGGAGTACCATATATGAAATATGATGAATGCTGGTATTGTGGTGTTTGTGAAGAGGATTGTCCTGAAAAGGCATTGAAAATTGATTTACCATATCTTGTTAAATGAATATTGAGAAAAAAGGAATCAAATTGATTCCTTCCTTCTTTTGCGTACGATAAACACCAATATAGGCAAAGTTACAATAAAAGCTAGAAATCCATAGGATGAGGTTTCACTTGTTGGACTTGTAGGTGTGGGGGTCGGGGTAGGAGTTGGAGTAGGTGTAGGTGCTATTCCAATAGTAATTGTGTAATATTGTGTTTCGTTGTCATCTATTGCTACATTTTCAGATAACGAATCATCAATAGCTGTAATATAGTATCTGAGGACATCATTACCATTGAATGGTCCTATAGATGTTGTATAATTATTTTCAATGATATTTATCATTTCACTATCGATCCATGATTGATCATTTATACTATATGAGAGTATTACTGAATCTATTCCATTAGTGTCATTTACTGTACAACTTATGGTTATACTATCTACATTGGTTGGTGATGATGGATTGTGAGCAATATTAGTTATATCTGGACTTATGTAATCTTCAATATCAGTAAATTTCGTAAGAAAAGCATCAGAATAACTTCCACCAAAAGTACTATTGTAAGCATTAAATGTAGGAAAGTTGCTTGATCTAGTATAACCTGTTATAATGCAACTACTATCAATTGCTGCAACACCATATCCAAAGTCATAATCATTTCCACCAAGAAAAGAACTCCAGAGAAGTTCACCATCTAAAGTAAATTTTGCTATAAATAAATCATCATAAAGGTAAGATAATTTTGAAGTTTGAAATGCATGTTCACATGGAAAATCATCTGAAGAAGTGCGACCTGTAATATAAATTGAATTATCAGTTGAAACTGTAATATCCCTTGCGAAATCATCATAGCCGCTTCCCCCTAGGTATGAACTCCAGAGTAGAGAATCATCAGCAGCAAATTTGGTTACAAAAGCATCATAATAAGCATTATAAGAATCATCGTAAGCATTCAATATTGGAAAATCGGACGATTTGGTCTCTCCTGTAATATAATAATTTCCATCTAAATCCACAATTACACCATCACCACTATCGATTGCTGAACCACCCAAAAAAGTACTCATCAAAAGAGATCCATCTGTATCGAACTTTGTTACATAAGCATCCAAATTA